>NZ_JBQQCF010000004.1:0-228573 GCF_052245755.1 Mycobacterium sp. 4D054 | reverse complement strand
TTGGTGATCAACGCTTCGATCTGGTCGTCGCCGACGACCCGCGGACGACCCGGGCGAGGCTCGTCAACCAACCCGTCTAGACGTAATTCGACGAACCGGTTGCGCCATCGCCGCACCGTGCCGATCGACAGTTCCAGCCGATCGGCGAGTTCGGTGTTGGAGCCACCGTCGGCGGCTGCCAACACAATTCGAGCCCGCATCGCCAGACCCGCGGCACTGGATCGTCGCCGCGCCCACCCCTCCAACTCGGCCCGCTCGTCAGTGGTCAAGACAATCTTCGCGGCATGAGGTGTCGGCACAACCCAGTCTAACAACTAGATCGCAATTAATGACTCAGGACACTAGCTCAGTGGCTTCAGCTCCTGCAGGAGGGTCGGGATCAGCTCGCTGACCGTCGGGTGGATGTGCATGGTGCGTGAGATCGCGGTGTACGGCAGTTTCGCGCTCATCACGTCGAGGATCGAATGCACCACCTCGTCACCGCCGACGCCGAGGATCGACGCGCCCAGGATCTCCTCGGTGTCGGCGTCGACCACCACTCTCATGAACCCCTGCGTCTCGCCTTTCTCCACGGCCCGCCCGACCCGGGTCATGGGTCGCTCGCCGACCAACGCGCTTCGGCCCGATCTGCGAACCTCGTCGACGGTCATCCCGGCCCGGCCCAGCGGCGGGTCGATGTAGAGCGCGTACGTGGTGACGCGGTCGCTGACGCGGCGCGGATCACCGTCGAGCAGGTTGGCCGCGACGATCTCGAAGTCGTTGTAGGAGGTGTGGGTGAAGGCGCCACGGCCGTTGCAGTCGCCCAGCGCCCAGATGTTGTCGGCGGTGGTGCGCAGCTGGTCGTCGACCATGATGTAGCCGCGGTGGTCGGTCTGCACGCCCGCCGCCTCCAGGCCGAGGTCGTCGGTATTGGGCCGACGGCCCACCGCCAACAACAGATGGCTGCCCGGGATCGGTGCCGCTCCTGCTCTGGGCGTGACGGTGAACCCGTCCGCCTGCTTGGCGAAGCTGATCGCGTCGGCCCCGACGACGACGTCGATGCCCTCGGCCTCGAGGATCTCCCTGATCGCCGCGGACACGTCTTCGTCCTCACGCGCGCTCAGGCGCGGACCCCGCTCGACGACGGTGACCGCCGCGCCGAACCGACGGTACATCTGGGCGAACTCCAGCGCGATGTAGCTGCCGCCGATGATCACCAGGTGCTCGGGAACGACGTCGAGGTCGAGGATCCCGACGTTGGTGAGGTAGTCGATGTCGGCCAGGCCCGGCATGTCCGGGACGACGGCGCGGCAACCGACGTTGAGGAAAATCCGGTCCGCCTCCAGAAGTTCGTCGCCGACCCGCAGCGTGCGCGGCCCCTCGAAGCGGGCGTGCCCGCGTATCAGCGTGCAACCCGGCATGCCTTCGAGCCAGGATTCGACGCTCTCACGGTCCCCGACGCTGATGCGGTCCTTGCGGGCCTTGACCGCGGCCATGTCTACGGTCACGGATGCGGTGCGGATCCCGAAGTCGTTGCCGCGCCGGGCCAGATGCGCCACGTGGGCGCTCGCCACGAGGGTCTTGGTCGGGATGCAGCCGTAGTTCACACAGGTGCCGCCGACGAGCTTGCGTTCGATCACCGCGACGGTTTGCCCGGCGGCGGTGAGCCGGCCGGCCAGCGGCGGGCCGGCCTGCCCGGCGCCGACGATGATCGCGTCGAAATGGCGCTGCTGGCTCACCATTGCCCCTAGACCAGGCTCACCAGGAACGCGACCAGGAGCCCACCGCCGACCGCGAGGACGTCCTCGGTGAACGCGCCGGGCCGGTCGTTGCCGCCCTTGGCCCCGGCCAGCCTGCTGCGCAGCGCCGCGCCGGCGAGAGTGCCGAGGACGGCGCCGACGATCCCCGCGCCGGTGGCGCTGAACGTGTGGAAGAACGCGCTGCCGATGACCGCACCGGAGAACCCGCCGGTGAGCAGGCGGGCGATGAACTGCACGGGCACCTTGCGGCTCGGGGTGCTCGGCAGTTGGTCGGTGACGAGCTCACCGAGCGCGAAGATGGTCAGCACGGTGACGGTCACGGGGTGCGCCATCCATTCCGACCACTTGTCCGCGACGTCGATCCAGCCGAACATCGCGCCCCACGCGACGACGGCGGGGGCCGTCAGCGCACGGGATCCGGCGACGACGCCGATCAACAGGGCCAGCACGAGAACGAGAACCTGCGTCATCGGACCTCCGCACGCCGGGTGGACACCCGGACGCTAACACGGCAGACGGCGCGATGAGCGGTGACGATCAGAAGCGGCAGAAGCGGATGTCCGAAGCCAGAATGGCTTTGGCACCGATCGCGGCCAATTCGTCCATGATCGCGTTGACGTCACGGCGGGGCACCAGGGCGCGCACCGCGACCCAGTCCGGGTCGGCCAGCGGCGCGATGGTCGGCGATTCGAGTCCGGGGGTGACCTCCGTGGCCCGCTCCAGCACCGAACGCGGGCAATCGTAGTCCAGCATCAGATACTGCTGGCCGAACACCACGCCCTGCACGCGGCCCGCCAATTGGTCACGTGCGGAAGCGTTCTCCTCGGCGCCGTCGCGCTCGATCAGCACCGCTTCGGAATCACACAGCGGCTCCCCGAACGCCGCCAGGTTGTGCAGGCCCAGCGTGCGGCCGGACCCGACCACATCGGCGATCGCGTCGGCGACACCGAGCTGCACCGAGATCTCCACAGCCCCGTCAAGCCGGATCACGGTTGCTTCGATCCCCTTGCCCGCCAGATCTTTTCGCACCAGGTTCGGGAACGCCGTGGCGATCCGCTTGCCCTGCAGATCCTCCACCCGCCAGCGCCGGTCGGCGGGCGCGGCGTAGCGGAAGGTCGACGCGCCGAAGCCCAGCGCCAGCCGCTCGCGCACCGGGGCATCGGATTCGCGCGCCAGGTCGCGGCCGGTGATGCCGAAGTCGAGCTGGCCCGAGCCGACATAGATCGCGATGTCTTTGGGGCGCAGGAAGAAGAACTCCACCTGGTTCACCGGGTCGACGACGGTCAAGTCCTTGGTGTCGGTGCGGCGGCGGTATCCGGCCTCGGCGAGGATCTCGGCCGCGGGCTCGCTGAGGGTGCCCTTGTTGGGGACGGCGACGCGCAGCATGTCACAACTTCCCGTACACGTCGTCGAGAGTGAGCCCGCGGGAGAGCATCAGCACCTGCGTCCAATAGAGCAACTGGCTGATCTCCTCGGCAAGCGCATCGTCGCTCTCGTGTTCGGCGGCCAGCCACACCTCGCCGGCCTCTTCGAGAATCTTTTTTCCGATGCCGTGCACGCCGCCGTCGAGTGCGGCGACGGTTCCGCTGCCTGCCGGACGGGTGCGTGCTCGTTCGCTCAGTTCGGCGAACAGCGCATCGAAGGTCTTCACGTTTGGCGATTGTGTCACGTCGGGGCCGCGTAGCCGCGATCGGCCGGGCTCAGCCGGCCCGGCTCGATCGCCGGCTCAGCCGGCCGCGGTCTTGTTCTCGCGAAGGATCTCGCCGTGCATGTCCTCCAGTGAGACGCCCTTGGTCTCCATCACCCACCGCCACACGAACACACCGGACAGCACCGCGCACAGCCCGTAGAAGCCGTACGCCAGACCGAGGTGGTCGCGCAGGGCGGGGAAGGTGACGGTGATCAGCCAGTTCGCCGCCCACTGGCCCGCGGCGGCCAGGCCGAGCGCCGCGGCGCGGATCCGGTTGGGGAACATCTCCCCGAGCAGCACCCAGACCACCGGGCCCCACGACATGCCGAACGCGACGACGAACAGATTCGCCGCGATCAGCGCGATGACCCCGGAGGCGCCGGGCAGGCTCGGGGTGCCGTCCGGGTTGACCGTTGCGTTGCCGAAGATCACTGCCATCGTGATCAGCGTGACGGCCATGCCCGACGAGCCTATGAGCAGCAGCGGCTTACGCCCGATCTTGTCGATCAAGGCGATCGCGATCAACGTGGTGAGCACGTTGATCACCGAGGTGATCACGGTGTAGATCGCCGACTCGTCGGCGCTGAACCCCACCGCCTGCCACAGCACGTTGCTGTAGTAGAAGATCACGTTGATGCCGACGAACTGCTGGAAGATCGACAGGCCGAGGCCGACCCACACGACGCCGTACAAGCCTCCCGTCGGCTTGCGCAGGTCGCGCCAGGACGGCTTGTCCTCACGTTCCAGCGTCTCGCGGATCCGGACGATGGTGATCTCCAGGTTCTTCTGCCCCAGCAACCTTGTCAGAACCCGGCGTGCTTCCGGAATTCTGTGCGAGGCAACGAGATAGCGCGGCGATTCCGGGATCGTGAAGGCCAGCGCGCCGTACACCACGGCCGGGACCGCCATGGCCAGGAACATCCAGCGCCAGGCGTCCAACCCGAACCACAGCGGCTCGTTCGGGCCGCCGGCCAGCCATTGCAGGATCCAGTTGACCGCGAACGACGCGAAGATGCCTGTCACTATGGCCAGCTGTTGCAGCGATCCGAGCCGACCGCGAATCCCGGGTGGGGAGGTCTCGGCGATGTAGGCCGGCGCGATCACCGATGCCACCCCGACGCCGATACCGCCGACGATGCGGAACAGCACCACGGTCCACACCTCGTGGGCGAAGCCGGTGCCGAAGGCGCTGACCAGGAACAGCACGGCGGCGATCTTCATCACCGCGATGCGGCCGATGCGGTCGGCGATACGTCCGGCGGTCATCGCGCCGGCGGCGGCACCCAGCAACGCCGAGGCGACCGCGAAGCCCAGTTCGGCGTTGCCGATGCCGAAGTCCTCCTGGATGGAGTCCACCGCACCGTTGATGACCGCGCTGTCGTAGCCGAACAGCAGGCCGCCGAGCGCGGCCACCGACGCGATCCGGATCGCGGTCTTGCCGGACGAGAAGTCCTGGCCTTTCTCATAGATCTCCGGGCTCTCCCCGACTGGACCACCGTGACCGGCCATGCGACGACCTTTCCCGCAACGACGCGTGATGAGAATCACATTTAATCACTCGAGACTTCCAGCGGTGGGTGTTCCCGGAAGTACGCGGGACTACGCCTGCGGGGTCGCGCTCAGGCGGTTCGGTCAGGAAGTTCTGCGTCGATCTCGTGATAGATCCGGCGCAGTCCGGCCACGTCGAGGGCGGCCAGTGAGTCGACGTGCCGGCGGCGCAACCCGCCGGGGACCGGCACCTCGTTGGGCACGATGAGCACCGCGCACCCCGCGCGTTCGGCGGCGGCGGCACCCGTCACCGAGTCCTCCACGGCCAGGCACTCCGACGGCGGCAAACCCAGCAGATCGGCGGCGCGCAGATACGGGTCGGGCGCCGGCTTGCCGCTCGGCACTTCGTCGCCGCACACCGTGACCGAGAAGTAGTGCCTGCCGATGCTGTCGAGCGCGCGCTCGGCGAGCTGGCGCGCGGTATTGGTCACCAGCGCCGTCGGCATGCGTTCGGCGGCCAGCGCTTCCAGCATCTCCCGGGCGCCGGGACACCACGGCAGGCCGTCGTCGAACAGGTCGGCGGTGTGGTCGTGCAACCAGCGGATCGACTCGGTCATCGCCACCGGGTCGGGATCCAGGCCCAGTTCGGCGTAGGCGGTCTGCATCGTCTCCTCCGCCGACGCGCCCACCAGCGCGGTCCTGGTCTCACGGCTCAGCACCCCGCCGTAGCTCTCATAGAGCGCCGAAAGTGAGACATCCCACAGCTTTTCGGAATCCACGAGGGTTCCGTCCATGTCCCACAACACAGCTCGCACGCGACCATTCTGGCATGCGCGGGGGAGGTGACGCCAACCGCCGGATACGCGGACCCGCCGGGGAGCTCCAGCACTGCGCACGCGGCCGACCTCCGGAAAGGACGCGCAATGCTCCTGAAACGCTTTGCGCCGGTGCACCTTTGGCGACTCAGTCCTCCGGGTTGTAGCCGAGATTGGGAGCGAGCCAGCGTTCGGCTTCCTGCAGGGTCCAGCCCTTGCGCCTCGCGTAGTCGGCGACCTGATCCTGGGCCAGCCGGCCGACCACGAAGTACTGCGACTGCGGATGCGAGAAGTACCAGCCGCTGACCGCGGCACCGGGCCACATCGCCATCGACTCGGTCAGCTCGATACCGGCGCGCTCCGTGACGTCCATCAACCTGAAGAGCGTCACCTTCTCGGTGTGCTCCGGGCACGACGGGTAGCCGGGCGCGGGGCGGATTCCGACGTACTTCTCCGCGATGAGCGCGTCGTTGTCCAGCTGCTCGTCAGGCTGATAACCCCAGAACTCCGTTCGGACCCTCTGGTGCATCCGTTCGGCGAACGCCTCGGCCAGCCGGTCGGCGAGCGATTCCAGCAGGATCGCGCTGTAATCGTCGTTGGCCGCTTTGAATTCGGCGATCTTCTCACCGCTGCCGATCCCCGCGGTGACGGCGAACGCGCCGATGTAATCGGCCAGACCGGTGTCTTTCGGCGCGATGAAGTCGCTCTGTGAACGGTTGGGAATACCTTCGCGGTGCTCACCCTGCTGACGCAGATTGTGCAACGTGGTCAGCACCTCGGCGCGGGTGTCGTCGGTGTAGACCTCGATGTCGTCACCGACGGCGTTGGCCGGGAAGAACCCGATCACCGCGTTGGCTGTCAGCCACTTCTCCTTGATCAGGGTGTCGAGCATTTCCTGGGCGTCGTCGTACAGCTTGCGGGCGGCCTCTCCCGACGCCGGGTTGTTCAGGATGTCGGGGAAGCGGCCCTTCATCTCCCAGGCGTTGAAGAACGGCTGCCAGTCGATGTACTCGCGCAGTTCGGCGAGGTCGTAGTCGCCAAACTCGCGCACACCGATTCCCTGGGCGGGCACCGGCGGCGTGTAACCGTCCCACTCGATCGGCGTCCGGTTCGCGCGCGCCTTCTCCAGCGTCACCATCGGCCGCTCGTTCTTCTGGGCGTGCCGTTCGCGCAGGGACGCGTAATCCTTCTCGGTGGCCTCCAGCAGCGCCGGGCGTTGCTTGTCGTCCAGAAGCGCGGCCGCGACGGGCACCGACCGGGAGGCGTCCTTGACCCAGACCACCGGACCGCGCCGGCGCGGCGCCACCTTCACGGCTGTGTGGGCGCGCGAGGTGGTCGCGCCACCGATCAGCAGCGGGATCTCCAGCCCCGCGCGCTCCATCTCGACGGCGAAGTTGACCATCTCGTCCAGCGACGGCGTGATCAGCCCGGACAGCCCGATGATGTCGGCGTCGTGTTCCCTGGCCGCGTCCAGGATCTTGCTCGCGGGCACCATCACACCGAGGTCGATCACCTCGAAGTTGTTGCACTGCAGGACCACCCCGACGATGTTCTTGCCGATGTCGTGGACGTCGCCCTTCACGGTCGCCATCACGATGGTGCCGTTGGTGTCCTTGGAGCCGGTGGTACCCGTCTCTTCCTTCTCCGCCTCGATGAACGGCAGCAGGTACGCGACGGCCTTCTTCATCACGCGCGCGGACTTCACCACCTGTGGCAGGAACATCTTGCCGGAGCCGAAGAGGTCGCCGACGACGTTCATCCCGTCCATCAGCGGGCCCTCGATCACCTCGATCGGCCGACCACCCGCCTCGGCGATCTCGGCCCGCAGCTCCTCGGTGTCGTCGTCGACGTGCGCGTCGATGCCCTTGACCAGGGCGTGCGTGATCCGCTCCCGGACCGGCAAGGATCGCCACTCGGCAGCCTGTGCGTCCTCCCCCTTGTCGGACTTGTTGAACCGCTCCGCGATCTCCAGCAGCCGTTCGGCCGCGTCCTCGCGACGGTTGAGCACGACATCCTCGATGCGGTCCCGCAGCTCGGGATCGATCGAGTCGTAGGGCACCAGCGCACCGGCGTTGACGATGCCCATGTCCAGGCCGGCCTTGATGGCGTGGAACAGGAACACCGCGTGGATCGCCTCGCGGACCGGGTTGTTGCCCCGGAACGAGAACGACACGTTCGAGATACCGCCGGAGATGTGCACCCCGGGCAGGTTCTCCTTGATCCAGGCGCAGGCCTCGATGAAGTCGATCCCGTAGGTCGCGTGCTCCTCGATACCCGTGGCCAGCGCGAAGCAGTTCGGGTCGAAGATGATGTCCTCGGGCGGGAAGCCGACCTCTTCGGTCAGGACCCGGTAGGCGCGCCCGCAGATTTCTTTGCGGCGTTCGAGGTTGTCGGCCTGGCCCTGTTCGTCGAAGGCCATCACGACGACGGCGGCACCGTACTTGCGGCACAGCCGGGCCTCGCGGATGAACTTCTCCTCGCCCTCCTTCATGGAGATCGAGTTGACGATCGGCTTGCCCTGCACGTTCTTCAGGCCGGCCTCGATGACCTCCCACTTGGAGGAGTCGATCATCACCGGGACGCGGCTGATGTCCGGCTCGGCCGCGATCAGCTTGGTGAACCGGTCCATCGCGGCGACGCCGTCGATCATGCCTTCGTCCATGTTGATGTCGATGACCTGCGCACCGACCTCCACCTGCTGCAGGGCCACCGACAGCGCGGTGTCGTAGTCCTCGGCCTTGATCAGGTTGCGGAACCGGGCGGAGCCGGTGATGTTGGTGCGCTCACCGATGTTGACGAACAGGGAGTCGTCGGTGATGTTGAGCGGCTCCAGCCCGGACAGCCGGGTCGCGACCTCGATCTGTGGCACATCCCTCGGTTTCACGCCGTCGACGACCTTGGCGATCGCGGCGATGTGCGCCGGCGTCGTTCCGCAGCAGCCGCCGACCAGGTTGACGAAGCCGGCCTCGGCGAAGTCGGCGACGTAGCCGGCCTGGCGCTCGGGGGTCTCGTCGTACTCTGCGAACGCGTTGGGCAGGCCGGCGTTCGGGTAGCAGGAGACGAAGGTGTCCGCGATCCGCGACATCTCGGCGATGTACGGCCTCATCTCCGGCGCGCCCAGCGCGCAGTTGAGCCCGACCGCGAGCGGATGCGCGTGCCTGATCGAGTTCCAGAATGCCTCGGTGACCTGACCGGACAGCGTCCGCCCGGAGGCGTCGGTGATGGTGCCCGAGATGATCACCGGCCAGCGGCGGCCGCGCTCCTCGAACAGCGTCTCGATGGCGAACACCGCGGCCTTGGCGTTCAGCGTGTCGAAGATCGTCTCGACGATGATCAGGTCGGCGCCGCCGTCGACCAGGCCTTTCGCTGCCTCCAGGTAGGCGGCGACCAGCTGGTCGTAGGACACGTTGCGGGCACCGGGGTCGTTGACGTCCGGCGAGATCGACGCGGTCCGTGTCGTCGGTCCCAGCGCCCCAGCGACGTAGCGCGGCTTGTCCGGGGTGCTGAATTCGTCACAGGCCGCCCGGGCCAGCGCGGCGCCGGCGAAATTCAGTTCGTAGCTCAGTTCCTCCATGCCGTAGTCGCCGAGCGAGACCGCGGTCGCATTGAAGGTGTTGGTCTCCAGGATGTCGGCGCCGGCTTCGAGGTACTCGCGGTGGATCGCCTCGATGATCTGCGGTTGCGTCAGGTTGAGCAGGTCGTTGTTGCCCTGCAGGTCGCTCGGCCAGTCCTTGAAGCGCTCGCCGCGGTAGCCGGCCTCGTCCGGTCGGTCCCGCTGGATGGCCGTGCCCATCGCCCCGTCGATGACCATGATCCGCCGGCGCAGAGCCGCCGTGAGTTCGTCGGTGCAGTCGGGCCGGATGTTCGGCTCGGGCGCAGTCGGCACGGAGGCGTTCGACCCGGAGATGCTCTGCTCAGAGGCGTTCACGTGCGTTCCTTCCGTAGCGGAAGGCGTCCTTGACTCTGCCGAGCGTGGCGGATACCGAAGGGACCCGGTCCCCCAGATAACCGTTGCAACGCCTCTCGACCTCAGAAAGTCTACGACGTCACCCGATCGACGTCTGGACGCCCATCTCGTCGCTGCGGTCGACCCCGACCCGCGTGGCGGTCGCGGTGCGCTTGACCGGCAGCGCGTAACCAAGGTTAACGGGAGTGGCGCCGACGGTATTTCGTCTCGACTCCGAACCCCGTCGACGACACGTCGCGCAGGTCCGTGCGGTACCCGCGGTTGTTTGCGCCAGTCACACCGCCAGGGTAGTCGGGCACACAACTCCCAGCGCGGGTCGATGCCCGTCATCGAGGGCACGCAAGGCTTACGCTGGCCTGGTGACACCCTCGGATTTCGGCGGTCCGAAGCGATCCGACCTGCCCGACCTGCGCGACACGATCGTCGTCGCGGCGTTCGAGGGCTGGAATGACGCCGGCGACGCGGCCAGCGATGCGCTGGAGCACCTGGACGCGATCTGGGAAGCCGAGACCATCGTCGAGATCGACGACGAGTCGTACTACGACTACCAGGTCAACCGGCCGGTGATTCGCCAGATCGACGGCGTCACCCGCGAGCTGGTGTGGCCGTCGATGCGGATCTCACACTGCCGCCCTCCCGGCAGCGACCGCGACATCGTGCTGATGCACGGCGTCGAACCGAACATGCGCTGGCGCACCTTCTGCGCGGAGTTGCTGACGATCGCCGAGAAGCTCAACGTGCATACCGTTGTCATCCTGGGCGCCCTGCTGGCCGACACGCCCCACACCCGCCCGGTTCCGGTGTCCGGCGCGGCGTATTCGGCGGACTCGGCCAAGACGTTCGGTCTGGAGGAGACCCGCTACGAAGGGCCGACGGGGATCGCCGGGGTGTTTCAGGACGCGTGTGTGCAGGCCGGTATCCCCGCGGTGACGTTCTGGGCCGCGGTTCCGCACTACGTCTCGCAGCCGCCGAATCCGAAGGCCACGGTGGCGCTGCTGCGCCGGGTCGAGGATGTCCTCGACATCGAGGTGCCGCTGGACGACCTGCCCGCTCAGGCCGAGGAATGGGAGCAGGCGGTCACCGAGATGACCTCGGAGGACGACGAGATCGCCGAGTACGTGCAGTCGCTGGAGGAACGCGGCGACGCCGAGGTCGACATGAACGAGGCGCTGGGCAAGATCGACGGCGACGCGCTGGCCGCGGAGTTCGAGCGCTACCTGCGCCGCCGCGGTCCCGGCTTCCGCGGCTGACGCGCTCGGCAGGAAGAGGAGCCCGCGTTAGATGCGCTCGGGCTGAGGCGACTTCCAGGTGCCGTTGAGCGCGTCGGGCTTGGGCCAGTACAGGCGCAGCACCAGCGCGAACGGCCCTTTCGGGGCGGGCAGCCAGTTGGCTTCCTTCTCGATGCCCGGTGATTCGTTCTGGATGTAGAACGTGTATCCGCCGTCGCTGTCGGGCACCAGGCTGGGCAGCATCTCCGAATTGATCAGGTAGCGGTTCATCGGGTTGGGCACGAGCCGGCTGGCCGGCAGTTCGTACATGGTCAGCGACCAGAACGAGTTCACCGGGGGCAGTTGGCCGGACGGGAACCGGAACACGTAGTCGTTCGCGCCCGACAGGGGCTGACCGGTGGAGTCGTTGAACGCGCCCGGATAGATGGCCTCGGCGGCGGTGTTGCCGTAGATGCCGAGGACGGCGCCGGCCATCCGGTACAGATAGTTGCCCTTGAGGTCCTCCCGCGTACCGAAGAACTGCGCCGAACCGACCTCGCCGGTGTCGACCTTGGTCTTCTTGAACGTGTCGAACTCGGTCCAGGCCTCGGCCATGCCGCCCTCGATCGCGGTGCGCATCTCGGGGCTCAAGGTGTCGGCGTCGAAATCGCCGTCCGGGCCCACCCCGATCCGCGCGAAGCGGTCCCGCAGCCCCTCCTCGCCGGGCAGCACCGGCGCGTACCGCAGTGCGAAGTTCAAGATCTCGAAGAACTGCGGCGACGTGCGCTGCTGTTCCGGCGGGAGCGGCGGGACGAAGTCGATCGCCGGTGCCGGCTCCGGCGAGGGCTGGTTGAGGTACACCGACAGCGGGGCGACCTGGTAGCCCGCCTGGATCTTGCGGACCTCCTCGATGTCCGACGGTCCAAACAGCTGGGTGCGGTAGAGCACGAAGGCCCTCTCGGTGTCCGAGCGGATGACCTCGTCGATGCCCTCGGGTTTCTCGCCCTGCCACCCGGGTCCGGCCAGCAGATACCGTCCGCCGCCGTTTCCGGTGGTGCGGCTGCCCGTGTAGGCGAAGTTGTAGGTGTAGCCGTCGACGAACTGAAGGGAGTAGTAGCGGTCCTGCTGGATCGGCGGCACGGTCAGTACCAGCGGCTCGGTCCGCAGGTCCGCCCCGACGAACGAGTACGGGGTGTCAGAGTTCGGCGTCTGGATCGCCGTGTCGTCGGGCGTATAGACCCGCGCGGTGCTGTGCACCTCATTCCAGCCGCCCTTGTACTCCGGGTCCTGTCGGTCGACGAAGTACGAATACTGCACCCGATAGTTGTCGACCATCGGGAAGCCGTAGACATAGGCCTGTTTGGCGATCGCCCGCGCCTCGGCGGGGCTGACCTGCGCGGCGGGCTCCGGCGCCGGCGACGTCGAGGTGTCCTCGGGTGTGGACGTGTCGGTGCCGCATGCCGCGAGCAGCAGCAAGGCCGCCGCGGCGGCGGTCGGGCGGCGCAGTGACAGCATCAACGGTCCTCCAGTTCCTGGGTGCGGGCGCCCAACGACCGGCCCAGCGCGGCGACCTCGGCGTCCATCCGGGGCAGCAGGTCGGGGATGAACTTGAGCACCTGCTGTTCGCCGAGGCGCGTGGAGAGCAGGGGTTTGAGCCAGCGCAGCAGCCCGACCCAGCCCGGACAGTTGATCTGGCGCCTGCGCTGTTCGATGCCGGCCACGAAGGCCTCCCCGCACGCCTCGACGGAGGTGGTTCTGTTCAGCGGGAACGGCAGCCGGCTGAGCATCTCGGTGAACGTCGACAGGTCGGCCTTGGTGTCGTTGACGAGCGGGGTGTCGATCCAGGACATGTGCGCCGACCCGACGGCGACGCCGCGGAACCCGACCTCCAGGCGCAGCGCGTTGGCGAACTGCTCGACGGCGGCCTTGGACGCGTTGTAGGGCGCCAGGCCCGGTGCGGCCGCGTACGCGGCCAGCGACGACACGATCAGCACGTAGCCGCGCCGCTCCAGCACCGACGGCAGAGTGGCGCGCACCGTGTGGAACACGCCGGTGACGTTGACCTCCATCAGCGTGCGGAAGGCTTTGGGGTCGACCTGTAGCACCGAGCCGTAGGAGGCGATGCCGGCGTTGGCCATCACGATGTCGATACCGCCGAACTGCTCCACGGCACTCGCGGCGGCGCTCTCCATGGCCGAGAGGTCACGGACGTCGGCGACCACGGTGTGCACCCGGTCGGTGCCCAGAGCCTCGCGCAGTGCGGTCAGCGGCGCCTCGTCCAGATCGGTGAGCACGAGGCGGGCACCTCTGGCGTGCAGGCGCCGCGCGACCTCGGCGCCGACGCCGCGCGCCCCTCCGGTGATGAACGCAGTTTTTCCGGCCACCGATGTCATGGCCGAAACCTACTCCCTGACCGCGGGTTTACAGCTGAACGCCGAGGAGCGCGTCGACCGCGGTGGCCACCGTCTGGCCCGCGGTCTCGTCGTGGCCGCCGTAAGACAACGCATCGGTGGCCCAACCATCCAGCGCCGCAAGAGCTTTCGGGGTGTCGAGGTCGTCGGCCAGGTAGCGGCGCACGCGGGCCACCACGTCGGCGGCGTCGGGCGCGCCGTCCAGGGCCGTCGCACTGCGCCACCGGTGCAGCCGCGCCAGGGCCTCGTCGAGCACGTCGGCGCTCCAGAAGCGGTCCTCGCGGTAGTGGCCGGCGAACAGCCCGAGCCGGACGGCGGCCGGGTCGACTCCGTCGCGGCGCAGCTGGGACACCAGCACCAGATTGCCGCGGCTCTTCGACATCTTGTGGCCCTCCCAGCCGATCATGCCGGAGTGGACGTAGTGCCGGGCGAAACGCCGCTCCCCCGAGACGCATTCAGCGTGCGCGGCGGAGAACTCGTGGTGCGGGAAGATCAGGTCGCTGCCTCCGCCCTGGATGTCCAGGCCGGTCCCGATGCGGCTGAGCGCGATCGCCGCGCACTCGACGTGCCAGCCCGGCCGCCCGGGACCGAACGGCGAGGGCCAACTGGGTTCGCCGGGACGCTCGGCACGCCACAGCAGCGCATCCAGCGGATCGCTTTTGCCGGGCCGGTCCGGGTCGCCGCCGCGTTCGCCGAACAGGGCCAGCATGGTGGCGCGGTCGTAGCCGGATTCATAACCGAACTGCACGGTGGCGTCGGCGCGGAAGTACACGTCCGGGTACTGCGCGTCGTCGACCACGTATGCCGCGCCGGAGGCCAGCATCTTCTCCACCAGTTCGATGACCTCGGCGATGGCCTCGGTGGCGGCGACGTAGTCGCGCGGTGGCAGCACCCGCAGGGCCGCCATGTCCTGTCGGAACAGCTCGGTCTCGCGGTCCCCGAGTTCGCGCCAGCCGATGCCGTCGCGCTGCGCCCGTTCGAACAGCGGGTCGTCGACGTCGGTGATGTTCTGCACGTAGTGCACGTCGTGGCCGCCGTCGAGCCACAGCCGGTGCACCAGGTCGAACGTCAGGTAGGTGGCGGCGTGCCCGAGATGGGTGGCGTCATACGGGGTGATCCCGCATACGTACATCGTCGCGGTGGCGCCGGACGCCACCGGCCGCACCTGACGATCCGCGCTGTCGTAGAGCCGCAACTGCGGCCCTCGCCCAGGCAGCGCCGGCACGTTCGGCGCGGACCACGATTGCATAGCCTCGACTCTAGACATCGTCGAAACCGACAATTCCGACGGCTGTTTCATTCCCGGTTGGCCGACCAGATCCCCTCCAGCAGGACCCGGGCCAACTCGGGTCGGCACATCAACAGATCCGGGAGGTAGGGATCGCGTCGGTTGTAGATCAGCGGTGAACCGTCGATGCGGGAGGCGTGCATCCCGGCGGCCCACAGCACACCGGCGGGCGCGGCCGAATCCCACTCCCACTGACCACCGGCGTGCAGGTAGGCGTCGACGTCGCCGCGCACCACCGCCATCGCCTTGGCACCGGCCGAGCCGATCCGGACCAACTCGATGTCGAGGTGTTCGCGCAGCCGCCACAGCACCGCGGGCGGGCGGTTGGAGCTGGCGGTGACACGGATGGGGCCCTCGCGGCGCGGCGGCGGCGGGCTGACCGTGTCGGTGCGGTAGACCTCGCCGCGGGCGGGCAACGCGACGGCGGCGTCGGTGATGGTGGGCGTGCCGTGCGCCGACGAGCGTTGCCACAACGCGATGTGCACCGCCCAGTCGGTGCGGCCGGGCATCGAGTACTCATAGGTGCCGTCGACGGGATCGACGATCCACACCCGGTCGGCGTCGACGCGCGACACGTCGTCGACAGCCTCCTCGGACAGCACCGCATCGTGCGGACGGGCCTCGTGCAGCCGGTCCAGGATGAGCGTGTTGGCGCGCATGTCCCCGGCGTCGCCGAGGTCGTACGGGTCGTAGAACGCTCCGGACCCGAACTGCTCGCGCATCGCCAGCAGCAGCTCACCGGCCTCTTCGGCCACCGCGGCGGCCAGTGCTGCGTCGGTGAGAGTCACCCGGCAAGTAGATCACGTCAGAATGCCGGCCATGGGATCGGCCGTCGCCGGTCGGGTGTCGGCATCACCGGATTGCGCAGCAGGCCAACGACTCTGGACCGCAAGGCGGCAACCTCACGGGGGGTGATCAGCCCGCACAGCTCGGCCCCGAGGTCGCCGTCGAGTTTCCCGCCCAGAACCGCGATGTCGGCGAGCATGTCGTCGTCGACCGGTTTGCCCGCCCACCCCCACAACACGGTGCGCAATTTGTCCTCGACGTGCAGCGTGACGCCGTGGTCGACGCCGTAGACGCATCCGTCGACACCGTGCAGCACATGGCCGCCCTTGCGGTCGGCGTTGTTGACCAGCACGTCGAACACCGCGATGCGGCGCAGTCGCACGTCGTCGGCGTGCACCAGGGTGACCTCGTCGCCGGCGTAGTCGTAAGCCTGCAGCACGGGCAGGAACCCCGGCGGGATCTCCCCCGCGGGCAGCAGGTCGATCAGGTCGGGACCGGCATCGGCCTCGGCGTCCGGGTCTTCGTCACCGGGCTGGTCGACCCAGCGCTGCAGCATGCCGGACCCGGCCGGACCGTCCCGAATGATGGTGTAGGGCACCACGTTCCAGCCCAGTGCCGCCGACACCAGGTACGAGGCGACCTCGCGTCCGGCCAGGGTCCCGTCGGGGAAGTCCCACAGCGGGGCCTCACCGCGGACCGGCTTGTAGACGCAGTGCGTGACGATCTCGCCGAGGGTGGCCTCGCACAGGAACGTGGCGTTGCTCGCCGATCGGATCCGGCCGAGCACGGTCAGCTCGCCGCGCTGCAGGACCTCAGAGCTCGTCATCGTCGGGACCGGAGAGTGCACCGCGCCGGTAACCGTTGGTTCGGACGCAGATGTGGCCCTCGGGGTCCAGCGGTTCCTCGCACAGCGGGCATGGCGGGCGCCCGGCCGAGATCACCCGGTTGGACCGGGCGGCGAACTGGCGGGCCGACTCGGGGGTCAGGAACACCCGCACCGCGTCGGGTCCCTCCTCGGCGTCGTCGAGGACGACGGAGGCGTCGAATTCCGTCTCCGAGGCGGCGAGCAGCTCGACGACGACGGTCTGGGCCTCCGAATCCCAGCCCAGCCCCATGGTGCCCACCCGGAACTCCGCGTCCACGGGGGTGATCAGCGGGCTGAGGTCGTCGACCTCGCCGGTCTCGGGCGGGATCGGGGTGCCGAAGCGGCGGTTGATCTCCAACAACAGCGCGGCGATGCGCTCGGCGAGCACGGCCACCTGCTGCTTTTCCAGCACCACCGACACGACCCGCTTGTCGTGGACGGCCTGTAGGTAGAACGTCCGGTTTCCCGGTTCGCCGACCGTCCCAGCCACGAAGCGGTCGGGTGTGCGGAAGACGTGGATTTCGCGGGCCATGGCAGTTTCCAAAATACCGTCAGCCGGTGGATCCGCCGACCACGGCGTCTCCGCTGGGAACCTCGCCGGCGTCGGGCTTGTCGGCAGCAGGTGGGGCCGACAGCGTGGCGTTCAGCGCCACACCGGTGTGATTGACGTGGATGACGAACGGGCGCAGCGGGGTGTAGCGCACGACGCTGACCGACGCCGGGTCGGCGTTGATGCGCTGGAAGCTGTCCAGGTGGCTGCCCAGCGCGTCGGCCAGGACGGACTTGATCACATCGCCGTGGGTACAGGCGATCCACAGCGCGTCACCGCCGTGTTCGTCGGCGAGCCTGCGGTCGTGTTCCCGCACCGCGGCGACCGCGCGTGCCTGCACCCCGGCCAGCCCCTCGCCGTCGGGGAACACCGCGGCGCTGGGCTGCTGCTGCACCACCGCCCACAGCGGCTCCTTGACCAGGTCGCCGATCTTGCGGCCGGTCCAGGATCCGTAGTCGACCTCGGTGATGCGGTCGTCGACGACAGGCTCCAAGCCCAGCGCGGCGGCCAGGGGTTCGACGGTGCGTTCGCACCGCAGCAGCGGCGAGCGCACGATGGCCCGGATCGGCAGCTCACCGAGCCGCTCGACCAAGGCCGAGGCCTGTTCGCGGCCGCGGTCGTCGAGGTCGACGCCCGCGGAGCGCCCCGCAAGCGTGTGTGCGGTGTTCGAGGTCGAGCGGCCGTGCCGCAGTAGCAGGACGGTCATGTCGCGGCCACCACCCCCGTGGAGAGCAGGATCAGCACCACGCTGCCGAGCAGCACGCGGTAGCCGACGAACCAGTACATGCTGTGCCGCACCAGGAACCGCAGGAACCACGCCACCGCGGCGTATCCGACCACGAACGCGATCACGGTCGACACGAGAAGCTGAGCTCCGCTGGCGCTCATGCCCTCTCCAGCAGGGTTGAACGCGTCGGGCAGCGAGAACAGCCCCGAGGCGAACACCGCCGGGATGGCGAGCAGGAACCCGAAACGGGCGGCGAGCTCGCGTTCCATGCCGAGGAACAGGCCCGCGCTGATCGTGGCGCCCGACCGCGACACCCCGGGTACCAGGGCCAGGCACTGCGCGAGACCGACGATCACGCTGTCCTTCCATGTGAGTTGCTCGACGCGCCGGGTCTGCCTGCCGGCGTACTCGGCGGCAGCGATCACGAACGAGAACACGATCAGTGCCGTGGCCACCAGCCACAGGTTGCGCGCGCCGGTACGGATCTCGTCCTTGAACAGCAGCCCGACCACGCTGATCGGGATCGTGCCGATGATCACCCACCAGCCCAGCCAGTAGTCGGCGTTGCGCTCGCCGGCGCGGAACAGCCCCGCGAACCAGGCCTTGACGATCCGCACGATGTCGCGCGCGAAGTAGACGAGCACCGCGGCTTCGGTGCCGAGCTGGCTCACCGCTGTGAAAGACGCCCCCGCGTCACCGTCGAAGAACACCTTCGACGCGATCGCGAGGTGTCCCGACGAGGACACCGGCAGGAATTCGGTGAGTCCCTGCAGCACTGAGAGGACGACGACCTGCAGCCACGACATCTCCGCCAGCCCCGTCACGACGACGACCGTACCGTGGCGCGGGCCGGGCCGCGCTCAGCGGCCGTTGCGGTTGACCGGCTGCGCGTCGGCGACCGCGTCGCGCACGGCGGCGATCACGCTGCGCTCGTCGGTCATGTCGATATCGGTGAGCTTGCGGGTCGCGACGGCCACCACGTCTTCGGCTTGCGGGACCGGATTGCGCAGGCGGGGTCGGTACACCTCGACGACCAATGTCACCTGACGGTCCGAGTGGGACGCGCAGAAAGCGAAGCTGCGCCCGTCGCCGAGTTCGCCGAAACCGCTGGCGTGCACGCCGGTGGTGATGACTTCGACCGTGAAGCCCCGGCCAGTGACGTCGCTGTCAGCTGTGAGGGTCATGGTATGGACCATACCGCCGTTGGACGCACCGAGGAGCCCCGACGCCACCGGACCACCGTTACGACGTTGCATACACTGACTCTCCGAATCGATCCCCGCCGAACCCGAACCGAGAGCTACCCGTTGTCGCGCCACATAAACTCACCAGGTCACCTGGTTCGTCTGGGGATCGCTGCGTTGGCGTTGACGCTGGTGACCGGCTGTTCGTCGAATCCGGTGGACGCGCCTCCCCCGACGATCGAGCCCGCGCGCGCCGCGGACTCGCCGCCGGTCACCACGGCACCGCAAGGACAGGTGTCACCCCTGGCCGCCGACGCGCTGACCGCCGCCTTCGACGCAGCGACCGGGTCGCTGCTGGTGCTCTCTGCCGGCTCGGACGGTGCGACGCTGACCGTGGTCGGGCGCTCCGGCGCGCAGACCCCGGTCACGCTGGCCGGCCCGGCGACGGCGGTGACCACCGACGGCGAGGGCCGGGCGTTCCTGTCGACCCGGGGCGGCTACTACCGGTTCGACATCGCAGCCGGCGCGGCCACCAAGGTGGACGTCGAAGGTCACGACGGGGTGGACTTCACCGCGATCGCCCGGCGCTCCGACGGCCGGTTGGTGCTGGGCAGCGCCGACGGGACGGTGTACACGCTGGCCTCCGAACGTTCGGTCGGCGCGCAGCTGAAGATCTTCGCCCGGGTTGATGCCCTTGTCACCCAGGGCGATACCGCGGTGGTGCTCGACCGCGGCCAGACCTCGGTGACGAGCCTGAACGTCGAGGGCACCAAGTCCGAACACGCGCTGCGCGCCGGTGAGGGCGCCACCACGATGGCCGCCGACGGCGCCGGACGCGTGCTGGTCACCGACACCCGCGGCGGCGAGCTTCTGGTGTACGGCCTGAACCCGCTGATCCTGCGGCAGCGCTACCCGGTGCCCGGTTCCCCGTACGGGGTGGCCGGCTCAGCGGGCCGCAACGGTCTGGCCTGGGTGGCGCAGACCGCGACGAACACCGTCGTTGGATACGATCTGGCAACCGGCATCCCCGTCGAGAAGGTGCGATATCGAACCGTGCGGCAACCGAACTCCGTGGCATTCGACGACACGTCGAACACCCTCTACGTGGTGTCCGGCGCGGGAGCCGGTGTGCAGGTGATCCCGGAGGCCGCGCCGTGAGCGCCGCACGCGGCCGGATGCCGGCGGCGTGGAGCAAGGCGGTGGCCGAGGATCCGGGCGATTACGAGTGGATCCCGCTGAAGTTGCCACCGGAGGTCACGCGGGTCACGGCTTCCACGCGGCTGGCGATCGAGGCGGAGTACCGCGGCTGGGAGCTGACCCGGGTCCGGCTCTACACCGACGGGTCGAGGCGCGTGCTGCTGCGCCGCAAGAAGCGCCCCGATGCCGCCCCCGGGCCCGACCAGCCGGGGCTGTAGATGTACACCGCACTGCGCAAGGCGCTGTTTCTGGCGCCGGCCGAACGCATCCACACGATCGTGTTTCGCGGTCTGCGGGCCGCCACCCGGCCCGCACCGCTGCGCCGGCAGCTGACCCGCCGGCTGGCCCCACACGATCCCGTTCTGGCCAGCACCGTGTTCGGGGTGCACTTCCCCGGACCCGTGGGCCTGGCGGCCGGATTCGACAAGGACGGACTCGGGCTGCACACCTGGGGCGCACTGGGTTTCGGCTTCGCCGAGATCGGCACCGTGACGGCGCAGGCGCAGCCCGGGAATCCGTCTCCGCGGCTGTTCCGGCTGCCCGCCGACCGGGCGCTGCTCAACCGCATGGGATTCAACAATCACGGGGCCGGTGAGCTGGCGACCCGGTTGGCACGCCATGCGCCCGACGTGCCGGTCGGCGTCAACATCGGCAAGACGAAGGTGACCCCGCCCGAGCGCGCCGCCGAGGACTACGCCGAGAGCGCGCGACTGCTCGGCCCGCTGGCGTCCTACCTCGTGGTCAACGTCAGCTCGCCCAACACCCCCGGTCTGCGCGATCTGCAGTCCGTGGAGTCGCTGCGGCCCATCCTGTCCGCGGTGCTCGCCGAGACGTCGACCCCGGTGCTGGTCAAGATCGCACCTGATCTGGCCGATCAGGACATCGACGAAATCGCAGATCTCGCAGTCGATCTCGGGCTGGCCGGTATCGTCGCGACCAACACCACCGTGTCGCGTGACGGCCTCGCCACACCCGGAGCGGCCGAACTCGGCGCCGGCGGGGTCTCCGGCCCTCCGGTGGCGCGCCGCGCGCTGGCGGTGCTGCGCCGCCTGTACGCGCGCGTCGGCGACCGTCTGGCACTGGTCAGCGTGGGCGGCATCGAGACGGCCGACGACGCCTGGGAGCGCATCACCTCCGGCGCCTCACTGCTGCAGGGCTACACCGGGTTCGTCTACGGCGGTGGGCTGTGGGCCAAGACCCTCAACGACGGCATCGCCGCCCGCCTCCGCGAGAACGGATTCTCCTGCCTCACAGAGGCGGTCGGCTCGACGATGGGCAAGTGAACCGGCACGAGGGCACGTCAGGTCCCACAGGCCCCACCTATCCACGCTTTGCAGGCGTTCTCTCGCACTTTCCCTGCAAAAGGTGGATAGGTGAAACGACTGTGGTCCGGAGCGCTCTGCGTCAGTTCTGTTCGTAGGTGCCGGTGATCAGCGCGCGGGCGATCGCATGCCCGAACAGGTTGAACCCGAGGTAGGCCGGGGTGGCGTCGGCGGGCACATCGAGCTTCTCGACCCCGACCGCGTGGACGGCGACGATGTAGCGGTGCGGGCCGTGCCCGGCCGGCGGGGCGGCGCCGATGAAGCGCTTCAGCCCGGCGTCGTTGGCCAGAGTGACCGCGTCACCGGGGAATCCGCTCGCGCTGCCGTCGCCGACACCTGCGGGCAGGTCGGTGACCGTCGCGGGCAGGTTGAACACCGCCCAGTGCCAGAACCCGGAGACCGTCGGGGCGTCCGGGTCGAAGACCGTGACGGCGAAACTGCGGGTCTCCTCGGGGAACCCGGACCAGCTCAGCTGCGGCGAGATGTCGGACCCGCCGGCACCCATGATGCCGCTGACCTGATCCTTGCCCCAGGGCTGACCGTCGTCGAACGACTGCGAGGTGACGGTGAAGGTGGGCAATGGGGGAAGGAACGAGTACGGGTCGTAGTCGAACGCCATGGCGGAGGATCCCTTTCAGTCGGATTACTACGAGTGCAGCAGGAAGTGCTCGAGCACCTGCGCGCCGAACTTCAGCGCATCCACGGGTACCCGTTCGTCGACGCCGTGGAACAGGGCGGCGAAGTCCAATTCGGGCGGCAACCGCAGCGGGGCGAAGCCGAAGCAGCGAATCCCCAAGCGGGCGAAGTGTTTTGCGTCGGTGCCCCCGGACAGCATGTAGGGCACGGTCCGCGCATCCGGGTCGGTGGCCAGGATCGCGTCGTTCATCGCACCCAGCAGTTCACCGTCGAACGGCGTCTCATACGACGGCAGGTTGGTGATCCACTCGCGTTTGACGTCGGGGCCGATCAGCTCGTCGACCTCCCGCTCGAACTCGGCAAGCCGGCCCGGCAGCACCCGACAGTCGATGACGGCTTCGGCGGTGCCCGGGATGACGTTGGCCTTGTAACCGGCCTTGAGCATCGTCGGGTTGGCGGTGTCGCGCAGCGTGGCGCCGACGATGCGGGCGATCCCTCCGAGTTTGGCGACCGTGCCCTCGATGTCGGGTGACGCGGGATCGAAGGTGTAGCCGGTCTCCTCACCGACCGCGGTGAGGAACTGCTCGACCGATTCGGTCAGCACGATCGGGAACCGGTGCCTGCCCAGCTTGGCGACCGCCTCGGCGACCGCGGTGACGGCGTTGTCGTCGTGCACCATCGAGCCGTGCCCGGCGCGGCCGCGCGCGGTCAGGCGCATCCACAGCATCGCCTTCTCGGCAGTCTCGATCAGGTACAGCCGCCGCTCGCCGCCGTCGCGGCGCGGCACGGTCAGCGAGAACCCGCCGACCTCGCCGACCGCCTCGGTGACGCCGTCGAACAGGTCCGGCCGGTGGTCCACGAGCCATTTGCAGCCGTAATTGCCGCCGGCCTCCTCATCGGAGACGAACGCGAACACCAGGTCACGCGGAGGCACGATGCCGTGGCGTTTGAAGTGCCGGGCGACCGCGATGATCATCCCGACCATGTCCTTCATGTCGACCGCGCCGCGGCCCCAGACGTAGCCGTCCTCGACGGCGCCGGAGAACGGGTGCACGCTCCAGTCCGACGCCTCGGCGGGCACCACGTCCAGGTGGCCGTGCAGCATCAGCGCGCCTCGGGAGCGGTCGGCGCCTTCGAGCCGGGCGAAGACGTTGGCCCGGCCCGGCGCGCCCGCCTCGACGTACTCGCAGGTGTATCCGACCTCGGCGAGCTGATCGGCCACCCAGCGGGCGCATTCGGCCTCGCCCCTGGTGGTGGCCGGCTCCCCGGTGTTGGAGGTGTCGAACCGGATCAGCGTGCTGACAAGGTCGACGACCTCGTCGGCCGGCGTGACGCCACCATCGGAAAGTCCGCTCACATGTCCCTTTCTAACACTGCCGTGCTCGGCTGGTTTGGGCCCGGGGCGGCTCATCCGTTAGCCTTAAGCGCCGCACAGCAGGTCCGAGTGGCGGAATGGCAGACGCGCTAGCTTGAGGTGCTAGTGCCCTATTAACGGGCGTGGGGGTTCAAGTCCCCCCTCGGACACAACACAGCAGTACTCATCGCCGCAGCTAGACGGCGGTTATGCGGCGCGGCCGGCGACGGTCGGCGGGCGCTTTGGACACAGTTTGGACACTCCCCGAAATTCTCGCGTCCAGATTGACGGCCACCGCATCGAGGTCGCTGTCGAACAGATCGGCATAGATGCGCAGCGTGACGCTCGGGTCTTTGTGGCCGAGCATCCGCGACACCGCCAGCACGTTGGCGCCGGAACTGACAGCCAGACTCGCGCACGTATGCCGCAGATCGTGCGGGGTGATCGTCTGCACTTCGGCACGCTCGACGGCCCGGTTGAACCATCCCGTCGTGTCGTAACTTGGCCGCTTCAAGTAGCCGCCGCCGCGCGCCGGGAACAGCAGATCGCCGGCGTCGCGATCTTCGCACCGGACCGCCAAGCGAGACAGCACCGACGCCGCTACCGGCACCATTCGGTTCTCCTTGCCCTTCGTCTGCCCGACCTCGAACTGTTGCCCGACCTGAACAGCGTTGCGGTGCACCGAGATTCGACGTTTCAGGAACTCGACGTCGGCGGCGGTGAGCGCGATCGCCTCACCCCACCGTAAGCCGGTGAACGCCAGCGTCAGCACCAGATCGGCGTAGCGGCCGGACTCTTCGGCGAGCCGGCACACGTCCGCCTCGGTGAGGTAGACGTGGCGCTTCGGTGCCTTCGTCGGCTTCTCGCCGCGCTTGAACCGGCGGGCCGGATTGAACGCGAGCGCGCGGTGCTCGATCGCGTCGTCGAGGATGCCGGCCAGAATGCCGACCGCGCGGTTGACGACGGTCGCGCTGGACCCGTCACGCGTCATGGCCGCGGCCCACGCCTTCACGTCCAGCGTGTCGACCTTCCCGACGGGGACGCCGGCCCACTTCGGTTCGATGTGTTTGCCGTAGGCGTAGGCGATGGTCCGGTAGTAGGACGGCGAGAGCGTCTGCTCCTGCCGTGCCAGCCATCCGACCGACAGGTCGCCGACCGTCACCCGGCCGCGCGCCGGCGACACGTAGGCGCCTTCGGCCTTCGTCGTCTCGACCTTCGACGCCCACGCGGACGCGTCGCGCTTCGTCGTGAATCCACGCTTGCGGCTGGTGGCGCCGTTCGGCTGCCGGTACCGGACTTCCCACCGTTCGCCCGCAGCCGTCGGGTAACGCTTAATCGTTGCCATCGGGCGAATCCATCTGGTCGATCATCTCGCGCATGGCTGACCTGAGCCCGCGTTCGCTGAGCAGTCGCTGCTCCATCGTCTTCGCGGCCCAGGTCGGCACCGCGCGGGCATAGAACGCGAGCGCGGATTCACCCGAGTCCGGCAACGGCAGGTCGCCACCTATCCACTCCCATGCGTACCCGGCGGGCACCTGCTCATTGCACCCGGTGAGGGTCACCGCATCCTCAGCGCTGGCACTTTCGGGCATCAACAGCGTGGCGGGTGAAACCCCAAGCGCCACAGCAATACTCACTAGATCGTCAACGTCCACCCGGCGCGTCCCGTCCTCGATCCTTCGCAGACCCAACGGTGGTATCGGCCGGCCGAGCGCTTCCAGTCGACGCGAAAGTTCGGTGACCGGGATGCCCAGCACTTCGTCTCGGATACGCCTGATGTTCGACTGCACCGTCTCGCCGGTCGCATCGAGCCGGCGACCCGCCTTGTCCTGACTTTGCGCCATGCCACACGACACTAGGTGATCAATTTTGATCTGTCACCTACTCACTCTTGACAAACTACACGGTTGTGATTCAACCTGATCACCGTGACGATCAAATCTGATCACCTCGACGATCAATCCCGAAAGGGCACATGGTGACCACCCCGATGACTCCGACCGCGCTGGACCGCCTCATCGCCGATCTCGAACGGTCGATCCCCACAGAAGCACTCCCGCCAGTGGCGACCGGCAAGCACGTCGCCGCGGTCATGGGCACGACCGAGGGCGCGCTCGCACAGGACCGGTATCAGGGTAAGGGAATCCCCTACACCCGCATCGGAAGCCGAATTCGCTACCTCCGGGCTGACGTGCTCGGGTTCCTGGCGTCGAACCGTGTCGACGGCACCCGATGAGAACCGCCGAAGCGCAGCTGATTGCGGCACGCCTCGCGGGAGCGAGCGAAGTGTTCCCGATCAAGCACGACGACGACTGGGATTCGACCGCACGCGTCACCGCGGAAGGCGACGTCATCACCGTCTTGGTGAGGGACCACATGGGCCGCGCGACACGCAAATACCAGGCCGTTGTCCAACAGATCGCCGAGGGCCCGTAGGCACTACGCCTCATGGATCACTTTCTACGAACGATGAAGCGAAGGGTGCGAGATGGCAGGCGACCAGTGGGACGTGTTCGTTCCAGTCGAGGAGGTACAGAGCGCACGCCTGCACGACTCCGGGAAGGCCGGTAAGTCCGTCGCTGTCGCACGTCCAGGCAATCAGTGCCCGTCCCAGTCGGCCGTGGCGAGTGCACCGTGAGACCGCCATTCATCCGGGCTGTCCCCGATGAGATCGAACGCTACGGCTTCGCCGGCGCCGTCGTGCTGGCGCATATCCGGTTCCGGTGCGAGTCCGAAGGCGCCAACCGCTTCGAGCGTGACGGGTTCCGGTGGTGGCGGGTGTCGCGTCGCGACCTCGGCGAGGAGATCGGAGCGTCGGCCGATACCGTCAAGCGGGCGCTGTGGAAGCTGGGCGACGCGGTGGTTTCAGCAAACAACTTGGACAACCCCGAGGACCAGACGCGAGCATACCGGCCTGCCGACGCCGGCGACGCCGTGAGCTGCCAGAAGGCGGATTCGCCACAGTCTGACCTGCCAGAAGGCGAAATCGCCGAGGACCTAGGCGAAATCGCCACACCCCCTGGGCGAAATCGCCACGGTACCGGGGCGAAATCGCCATCTGTACTACTTACAGAGACCTTGGAGACAGAAGATAGAGACGAGGGAGAAGCGCGCGCGGCAGAGCACGAACCGGCCGGCGCCCAAATCGTCCCCATTCAGCGAAACGATCGCTCGCGGCAAAGAGCAGACCCGACGGGAACACGTCTTCCTGAGGCGTGGGAACCGGACCGGGCCGTAATCGACGCGATGCGTGCCGAGTACCCGGACGTCGACCTCCGGGCCGAGCACGACAAGTTCACCGACTACTGGCGCGCGAAGGCCGGCAAGGACGCGCGCAGAGCCGATTGGAACGCCACCTGGCGTAACTGGATTCGCCGAGCGGCCGAATCGCCGCGGCAGCGATCAGGCTTCGGTGCCCAGCGAGACGCGGCCGGTAGAAGCCGCGGCGAAGCGAAGGTCGCCGGCTGGATGGAACTCGGCCAGCCCGAACCCAACAACTCGAAGGCGATCGAACGATGAACGACCCGCACGACTACCAGCAGACCGCAGCCAAGGCGCTCGCGAAGTGCGCCGCAAACGACCCCTGGTTCCCACAACCGAACCGCGCGACCGTCCTCGCTTGGGCCGAGCAGATCGCGGTGTACCGGCTGAACGAGTCCGACGTCCTGGCCGGCGTCACGATTGCGTACCGGGACCACGGCAACGACAAGATCGGCGAGCGGTTCCGGCCGCTGCCGCGCGACATTGTGCAAGCGGCAATCACGATCCGGCGGGATCGAATCGACCGCGAGACGACAGCCGAACGGCAGGCGCGTGAGGACCGGGCAGACGCTCGTCTCGAAGCGGGTCGGCCGGCCGCTGCTACAGCCGAAGCTGATCTGGCGGGCGCAATCCCGGCGCCCTACCGCGGCGCGATCGACCATCCGTGCCCGACGTGCGGCGCGGAGACCGGCCAGCCCTGCGTCGTCGAAGACGACCGCCGCGGCCGGCGCCGGCGGCGAGTGCCGTGCGTGCGTCGCTGCCCCCCGAGCCCGCCTGACTTCGAGCACCTGGCCGCGCCGGCGCGCCCTACCCGCTCGTTCAGCGAGCCCGTCCACCAACCCGACGACACCAAGGACTGACAGGCTATGCCTGACTGGAACACCCTGCGCGCGATGCTCGCCGGCATACCCGCGCTGCCCGGTGCGCGGTGCAAAGGCCGAGCTGCCGACTTGTACGAGCGGACCGACAGCGAGCACCGCATGACCGGCCGGCTCACCAAGACCGAACTCGACGACGCCCGCCGCGACGCGCTGCGGCTCTGCGCGCAGTGCCCCAGCCTGGCGCCGTGTCGAGACTGGCTCAACGCCCTGCCAGCCGCGCAGCGTCCGCGCGGTGTCGTCGCCGGCCAGGTCGTGAACGCGGCCGGCGTGGTGCGGCCATGAGCACAGCCCATGATGAAGCGTTCGCATTCGGACTGCTCGACGACGCGATCGACGCGCTGTCCGCGATCGCACACGGCAGCGATACCGACCAGAACACCGTGCCAGTAGACGCTGTGCTCATCGTCCGCGTCCAGCGTGACGACGACGACAGCCGTCGAAGCGGGCACGTCGCGATCTACCCGCGCGCCGGCGCCCAACCCGCATCCACCCGTGCGCTGATCAGCGAAGCCGGCACGCTGATCGACCAGGCCACCGCCGACTGCGACGCTGTTCGACCCGCTGCCGGCACCCCTGGCCGGGTAACCCCCTACCCCCACCCCAAGGCGCCACCCATGGCATACGCAGTGCCCCCCCTGGTTTCCCCCCAACAAAAAACAACCGAGAGGATCACGAAATTGACTGACAAAGACGACCTGCGCGCCGCGGCTCGGGAGCTGTTCGCCGGCGTGGGCGAGCGCCCTCCTGGCCCGCGGCATGAACTCACGCTGGCCGACGTCGAGGACTATTCGCGCCGCTGGGCGCAGAACCGGGAGGCCGGCCGGTTCACGACAACGGACGCCGACATTGTGGTCGACGCTGACGGCCGGCCGTTGGCGGTGAGCCGGTCGGTTCACCTGTTCCGGTTCAACTGGTTGGCGATCGACCAGGCGCACGCGGACCGGCTCGGCATCGCGGCGGCTATCGCGGCCGGCGACTATCCCGGCGTCCGAATCTTCGACCCATACGACACGAAGGGCAACGACCGATGACCACTACTGACACCACGACCGGCGCCGACACGACGGACACCGCCGACGCGGCGGCAGTCGAGCCACAGCCAGCCGGCACGAACCACGAAACCGCGTCTGTCGACACCGAGGGCACCGAGGCGGCAGACGCCAGTTCCGAGGGCGCCTCCGAGGTCGACGAGGACCAGGACGACGCCGCCGACGACGGCGACGGCGACGGACCAGGGCGGGAGGCGGCGAAGTATCGGCGCCGGCTGCGGGCAGCCGAAGCTGAACGTGATCGGCTCGCCGGACAGGTCGAGTCGTTGCAGCGGGCCGAGGTCGAACGGCTGGCGGCGGGCGCTGATCTGCGGCCGGCGGCTTTGTGGGCGTCCGGTCCTGACTTGGCGGACTTGCTGAGTGACGACGGCACGGTGGACGCGTCGAAGGTGTCCGCGGCGATCGACGGTGCGCGCGAGCAGTTGGGCATCCCGAACCCGCCGCCGCGGCGGAACTTCGTCAAGGGTGAGGGGCGGAACGTCGGGCGCACGGGCGGCAAGCCATCCGGGCGGGACGCAATGGCGGCCGTGGTCCAGGGTCGCGGTGTCGCCGGCGACGACTAGTATCGGGTGCCGTGGCCGGGTGTTGATCCCTGCGGGACGATCCGGCCACAGCGCAGCCCCCGGAGGGCGACCGCGGAAAGCCTTGCAGGCCAGCGGAAGTCGATAGAACTCGTCCTCCTGGAAGGCTCATCATGGCAATCAAGACCACCCCCACATCGCCGAAGGCGTGGGCGCCTGACCTGACCGCGTTCGTACCCGCCGACGTCGTTCCCGACGCGTTGATCCTGAACACGGCGACCGTCGTCGGGCAGATCGAAGGCGACGAACCGGCCATCCGGGTGCCATTCGTCTCCGACGACGGCGTTGTCGGGTTCGTCGCGGAAGGCGCCGAGATTCCCGACGCGAACCAGGAGTTCGACGAGGTTGTCGTGCTGACGGGCAAGGTCGCGGCGCTCGGGAAGTACAGCTACGAGACGTTGCAGCAGGAGCAGGCTGCGCGGATGGTCGTCGACTCACTGTCGCGCAGCGTCGTGACGAAGGCGAACGCCGCCTACCTGGGCAACGCGGTCGACGGACCCGGCCCGGTCGGGCTGCTCAACGCGGCCGGCATCGTCGATGGCGGCGCGGTCGCTGGCGACCTGGACGCCGTGGTCGATGCGGTGGCCGGCATCGAAGCCGACGGCGGCACCGCGACGCACATCATCGCGGCGCCGGACGCGTGGGCGTCGCTGTCGAAGCTCAAGCGGGCAACCGACTCGAATGAGTCGCTGGTCGGGGCTGGCACTGTGGCCGCTACTCGGGCGCTGCTCGGGCTGCCGGTACTCGTGACGCCGGCCATGCCCGCCGGGGCGCTGCTGGTCAGTGACCAGTCCGCGATCATCGGCGCGCAGAGCCAGGTCCGTCTGGCACGCTCCGACGACGCCTACTTCTCGTCGGATTCGATCGGCGTCCGCGTGACGTGGCGCCTGGGCTGGAAGGTCATGAACGCGGCGCGCGTCGCGAAGCTGACCATCGCCGCGGCGCCGTAGCCCACCAGAACCGTCTCCCGGTGAGCGTTGAGGGTTCGACGTAGGCCCGCGCCGGCGCTCACCGGGAGGCATCACAACGGTGACGACGGCCGGGATTGCCGTAGCCAGCGGTCCCGGCCGTCGTCACCCATGAGCGGGAGGCCGCGACCATGACCGATCCGACACCGGACACCGGGCCGCTGCTGACGCCGGCGGACCTGGCGAACTTCGCGACCATCCCGACGGCGAAGGCCGCGGAGATGATCGAAGACGCGCTAGCCATGGCTGCGGTCGTCGCGCCGTGCATCACGGCCGACGGGTTCGCGCACCGGGCGGCGGCGAAGGCCATCGTCCGGGGCGCGATTCTCCGGTGGCATGAGGCCGGCACCGGCGCGGCCGTCACGCAGTCGAGCCAGTCGTATTCGCAGACGCTCGACACCAGGCAGCCGCGCAAGGGGATGTTCTTCCCGTCCGAGATCGGCCAGTTGCAGAAGCTATGTCGGGCCGGCGACGACGGCGGGGCGTTCAGCATCGACATGTTCCCGCTGGCCGCGCCGCGGCTGTCTGCACGTGAAGCGTTCGAGCGCGACGCCGACACCACCACCTGGTGATCCGCAGGCCGGCGGTCCGGCCGGCCTGGTCGAGCGTCGTGGTCCTGGTCCTCGTCGGCGTGGGTCCGACGTTCTGGGCGTGCGTGCCTGCATCCTGACCGGGTGAGCAAGCGCGCTGAGTACATGTTCGCGCTCTACTCCGGGTCGCTGGCCGAACCCGGCGACCCCAACCCTTACGCCGGCAGCGACTCGCTGGTCCTGCCGCAACTGTGGATGCGCGGATACATGCGGATGCTGCGCGTGAGGATCGAAACCGGGCCGGCGATGCAGGCCTACCGTCGCGGGCGCGGCGCATGACACCGTTGTGGCAACTGTTCGTCAGCGGCGCTGTCGGTAGTTCCCTGACCTACGCCCTCACCTGGTGGCGCGAGCACAAGCGGATGCAGGACGCCAACCGTGCCCCGCAACGGCAGGCGATCGGCGACATACTCGCCGCAGCTCACCAGCTTCAACTGCGCGTCCTCAACTGGCGGCGCGTGCTGACGGACTTGATCGAAGAAATCCGGCAGGACCGCGCGGACAACCTGCCCGCGATCAGCGCCCAGATACATGAGACCGAGAGCGCCTACGCGACAGCCCTGCTGGACATGCGCCGCGCGTTAGAGGTCGGCTCGCTGACCGTGGTCGACGTCCGCTGCTGGCAAGAAATGGTCGTCGTGGCTGCCGCGTTCTCTCGGTTCGACGACGGGACGAACGGCGCAGAAGTGACGACCGCAGACGAGGCTGAACAGTTCGTCGCTCGGCTCGGGGAACGCGCCGACCAGTTGCGCGTAGCCGTGTCCGGGCTGGTGAAGACAGCCAACGAACGCGTCACCCCTGCGGAGTCGCGTCGGAGCCGGCGCCAACGTCGGACCGCGCAACGTCAGCTTGCCGAGTACCTGCGCGACGGAGCCGATCAGACCCCAGAGAAGCGACCAGACGTCTAAGGCGCACGGCGCGGACATAGCCGCGCCCCGCGCGCCGCGGTGGATCGCTCGTTGGTCGCGACGCTTGACTGGTCGAGCAGACATCTGACCACGTACACCGGCAGACTATCGGCGGGTTCGGCTATCGTCTGCCGCTATGTCACCGGGGGATATTGCGTCAATCGTCAGCGCCGCCGTCGCCGTAGCCGCCGCCGCGGGCTCTCTGTTCGGCTACTTGCGGGCGCGCGCGGAGAAAGCGGAGGCGGCTGAGCAAGCCGCCATCGCAACGAGGGCGGCGGTGGATGCGGCCGACGCAGAAAGGCGTTCCGCCGACGCTGCCGAGAGGTCGGCTGCCGCGCTGGAGGAGCAGAACACGTTGGCGTCGGCGCAGACATCGGCCGGGGAGGAAAGCCCTTGGCGATTCGAGCATGTCCGCGGTATGAGATGGCGGTTATGTAATCGGCTGGCCAAGCGCGCCTATGGCGTGCAGTTGCATCACGCGAATCAGTCGATGTTCAAGGGCGCGACAACACAGCAGCAGGTCGATGGACGAGGGTCGTTCGAGTTCATGCTCATCAACGGAGCCGGCGAGCAAGTCACCGTAACGTGGCACCGGCAGCCAGAACTGACCGATGCCGAGCAGCAGTGGACTGACGTTCTGCCGCGGTACTGAGGTCGCCCCGCCGCGTGGACACCATTTGGACACAAAACCCTCTGAATCCGGGACAACCCGCGTGAACCACAGTCACGTATTTCAACAGGTAGGAAGCGTTTTGCACCCCTGACCTGGGAGGTCTGCGGGGGTTCAAGTCCCCCCTCGGACACTCTTCTCCAGCTCCCCCACTTGTGGGGGCCGTACCCGCAGAATGGGCTGCGATGGACACCACCCGAGCCCAGGCACCGGCGCGCGAGCTCGCGCTCGACCTCTACCGATCCGCAGCGGTCATGATCGTCGTCATCGGGCACTGGCTGCTGTCGGTGATGACCTACCGCGACGGCGAGTTCGGCCGGGACAACCCGCTGGTCCTGATGCCGTGGACACAGTGGCTCACGTGGGGCTTCCAGGTGGTGCCGGTGTTTTTCGCGGTCGCCGGCTACGCGAGCGCGGTGTCATGGGCGCGCCGGGACACCGGGATGACGTCACGCCAGGAATGGGTGCGCCGCCGAGTCGCGCGCACGCTCGGGCCCACCGCGATCTACGCCGGCTTCGTCGTCGTGGTGATGGCGGCGCTGCTGGCCGCGGGCATCGACGGGTCCGTGCTCGCGCTCGGCGGCTGGGCGGTGGCCATGCATCTGTGGTTCCTGGCGGTGTACCTGATGGTGGTGGCCTTGACCCCGGTCGCGGTCGCCGCGCACCGCCGCTTCGGCCTCGCGGCCCCGGCCGTCCTGGCCGCGGGCGTGGTGATCGTCGACGTGATCGGGATCAGCACCGACCACCCACAGATCCGGACGCTGAACTACTTCTTCTGCTGGGCGGCGATCTACCAGCTCGGAATCGCTTGGCACGGCGCACTTCTGCGGCGCAGGGTACTGGTCGCGATGGCGGCAGTGGCCGCGGCCGCGCTTCCACTGCTGGTCACCTGGGGTCCGTATCCGATCGCGATGATCGGCGTGCCGGGCGTACGGGTGGAGAATTCCGCGCCGCCGTCGGTGGCGCTGCTGGCGCTGGCGACCGTGCAGATCGGACTGCTGCTGGCCCTGGTGCCGGTGATGAACCGGGTGCTGACCCGCGGTGCGTGGCCACGCATCATCGGGATCGCCAACGACAACGTGATGGCGCTGTACCTGTGGCACATGCTGCCGGTGATCGTGGTGACGCTGGTCGGCTACCCGACGGGACTGCTGCCGCAGCCGCCGATGGGCTCCGGTGCCTGGTGGCTGGCCCGGCTGGAGTGGGAGCTGGTGCTGGCGGTGGTGACCGCGGCGCTGCTGTGCCTGATGTTCTGGCAGCGGCGGATCTTCGCGGCGCCGGTGCCCACCATCGCGGTCCCGCTGCCCCCGCGGGTCGGCGAAGCGCTGCTCTACGCCGGCACCGCGTCGTGCGCGCTGGCGCTGGCGCTGCTGTCGGCCGACGGGTTCGCGCCCGGCGGTGGGCTGCCGGTGGTCGCGATGGCGTTGTTCGTCGCCGGCACCCTGTGCGTCGCGGCGCGTCCCCGCGTCTCTCAGTACACGTCCCTTACGTAACGCTTCTCGGCGACCATCTCGCGTTTGTACTCGCGGGCAGCCTCACCTTTCATGCGGCCGTGGGTGCGGATGATCTCGGTCAGCGCGTCGTCGACGTCCCTCGCCATCCTCGTGGCGTCGCCGCAGACGTAGAAGTGTGCGCCGTCGTCGAGCCAGCGCCACAGCTCGGCGCCCTGGTCGAGCATCTTGTGCTGTACGTAGACCCGTTTGGCCTGGTCCCGCGAGAAAGCCAGCTCCAGCCTGGTGAGGAAGCCGTCGTCAGCCATGTCCTCCAGGTCTTGGCGGTAGTAGAAGTTCTGCGCGCGATGCTGGTCGCCGAAGAACAGCCAGTTGGGTCCGCGGTGGCCGAGGGCACGCCGCTCCTGCAGGAAGCCTCGGAACGGCGCGATGCCGGTGCCGGGGCCGACCATGATCATCGGAGTGTGTGGGTCCTGCGGCGGACGGAAGTGCGGGGAACGTTGCAGGAACACCGGCACGGGCGTGCCGTCCGGCAGGTCGGCCAGATAGGTCGAAGCGACGCCCCCACGCGGACCTCCGTCGGTCCCTCGGTACCGCACCACCGACACGGTCAGCTGCACCTCGTGCGGACTTACCAACGGGCTCGACGAGATCGAGTACTGACGCGGGGTCAGGCGCACCAGCACCTCCTGCCACAGCTGCGGGTCGGCGCGGACGGTGAATTCGCCGACCAGGTCGAGGCCGTTGCGGTTCACCAGCCACTTGTCGAGTTCCCCGCGGTCGTTTCGCAGCCGCTTGGCGGTCGCGGCGTCCGGACAGTGTTCGGCGACGAACCGCACCAAATCCGACGTCACCTTGCAGACGTCGTAGTGTGATGTGACCGCGTCACGCAGCGCCAGCTCGGCACCGTCGACGACGACCGCTTCCTCACCGGTGAAACCGGTTGCAGTAAGCCATGTTTCGACCACAAAGTCGGTATTCACCACGTGTACGCCCAACGAGTCGCCGACCGAGTAGGTGACATCGTGCTCACTGATGTCGAAGCCGAACTGGCGCACCTCTTTGGCCGAGCCGACGGAGGTCAGCAGCGAGTTGCGGCACAGCGGAGCCCGGATCGGCTTCGCCCTGGTGAACAACCTTGAGGTTGCAGGCTTTTCAGAAGCCAGGCCAGAGGCCCCGACGAGCCCGGCGACCGTGTCGGTCCACTCGGTCAGTGGCTCATCGTCGTAGGCCTCGCATTCGGCGCGCTCGAGCATCCGGATGGCGCCCAGGTCGGCCAATCGCGTGTCGAGGGATTTGGCGTGCCCGCAGAAGTTGTCGTAGGAGCGGTCGCCGATGCCCAGCACCGTATACCGCACGCCCTCCAGTGACGGAGCCTCAGGGGAGGCGAGACGTTCCCAGAAGGCGGCGCCGTTGTCGGGTGGTCCCCCGTCGCCGAACGTGCTCGTGATGATGACGACCTCGCCGGCCTCGGGCAGTTCGGCCGGATCCACGTCGTCCATGGCGCGTAGTGTGGCGCCCTGCAGTCGCTCACCCACCCGGCCGGCGAACTCCTCGGCGTTGCCGGTCTGCGACGCCCACAGCACCAGGGGTGCATCTGTCGGCGCGCTCTCGGCGGTGGTGTCCATCCGGGAGTACCGACCGGCCAGCACGCCGTCGACCCACAGCCGGACCCGCGGTCCCAGCGGAGCCTTGGCGGGCAGCACCGGCACGCCGGGCAGACCCTCCTCGATGCCGGCGAAAAAGCCGGAGAGGTAGATTTTTTCGTCATCGGTGAGTTCGGGTGCACCGGAGGGAACCGCGACCAGCCGCACTGCGCACACCTTGAACTCGGGCTGCAGGGAGTCCGGATCGACGGCGTCGTTGGTCAGCGCGTTGATCGTCAGGTTCTCGCCGTGTTCGTCGTTCCAGTGGAACGGCACCCAGGTGTTGCCGGGCCGCACCCGGTCGGTGACCAGCGCCGGCAACACCGCCCGGCCACGCCTGCTCACCAGCTCGACGTCCCCGCCGTCGGAGATCGACAGCGCGGCGGCGTCGTCCGGGTGGACCTCGACGAACGGCGAGGGGTTGAGTTTGTTCAGTTTGGCCACTTTGCCGGTCTTGGTCATGGTGTGCCACTGATGCTGCAACCGGCCGGTGTTGAGGACCATCGGATAGTCGTCGTCGGGGAGTTCGGCGGGGTCCATGTGGGGCCGTGGATGGAACACCGCGCGCCGCGACGGCGTCGGGAACGCCAGCCGGGGACGGTGGCCGTCGGCTGCGACGAACAGGTCTTGCGAGATGCCGTCGTTGAGGTAGCGGATCGGGTTGCGGTCGGACACCTCGACCGAGGCGCACGGCCATTGCACCGGGGTGTCCCGCAGCCGCTCATAGGTGATGCCGCGCAGGTCGTATCCCGTCCGGGGATTGTGGAATCGGCGGATCTCGTCGAAGATCTGCTCGCTGGATTTGTAGTCGAACGCGTCACCGAACCCCAGTTGTTGGGCCACCCCGCAGATCAGTTCCCAGTCCGGGCGGGCGTCACCGGCCGGCGGGATCGACTGCGCCAGCAGCGTGAGGTTTCGGTCGGAGTTCACCATCACCGCGTCGGCCTCGGCCCACAGCGCGGCGGGCAGCACGATGTCGGCGTAGCGGTTGGTCGCGGTGTCGGCGTAGACGTCCGAGACGATGACCAGTTCAGCGGACTTCAGACCCGCGATCACGTTATCCCGATTGGACACGCTCGCAACGGGATTGGTACAGATGACCCACACCGCCTTGATGTCCCCGGCGCCGATGCGGCGGAACATCTCGACAGTCCCCGGCCCGACGTCGGCCCGGATGGTGCCCGGCGGCAGATTCCACTGCTCTTCGACGAAGGCACGGTCGTCGGCCGACAGCACCGCCCGCTGACCCGGCAATCCAGGTCCCATGTAGCCCATTTCGCGACCGCCCATCGCGTTGGGCTGTCCGGTCAGCGACATCGGGCCGCTGCCGGGGCGGCAGATGGCGCCGGTGGCCAGGTGCAGATTGCAGATCGTGTTGGTGTTCCAGGTGCCGTGGGTGCTCTGGTTCAGGCCCATCGTCCAGCAGGACACCCAGTTTCCCGCTGCGGCGATCATATCCGCGGCGGCGTGGATGTCGGCCTCGGCCAGGCCGGTGATGGCGGCGACCCGGGCCGGCGGGTAGTCGGCCAGGAAGGCCGGCATTGCCTCCCAGCCCTGCGTGTGCTCGGCGATGAAGTCGTCGTCGATGGCTCCCTTTTCCACAAGCAGGAGCAAGATGCCGTTGAGCAGCGCCAGGTCGGTACCGGGCCGGATCTGCAGGAACAGGTCGGCGTTGTCGGCGGTGGAGGTCCGGCGCGGGTCGACGACGATCAGTTTGGCGCCCGCCTTGAGCCGGTCGGCCATCCGCAGGTACAGGATCGGATGGCAGTCGGCCATGTTGGATCCGATGACGAAAAACAAGTCGGTGCAGTCGAAGTCGGTGTACGAGCCGGGCGGGCCGTCCGCCCCGAGCGACTGTTTGAAGCCGGTGCCCGCGCTGGCCATGCACAGCCGGGAGTTGGACTCCAGGTGCACGGTGCGCAGAAAACCCTTGGCCAGTTTGGTCGCCAAATATTGTGCTTCCATCGACATCTGCCCCGACACGTACAGTGCGACGGCGTCGGGGCCGTGCTTGTCGACGATGGCGCGCAGCCGCGCCCCGGCCTCAGCCAGCGCGTCCTCGACGTCGACGGCGACGGGGTCGGCGTCGCGCGACGGCCGCAGCAGGGCCGTCGTCAACCGCCCGTCGGTGGCGGCCATCAGCTCGGCGTGCGTGGCGCCCTTGGTGCACAGCCGGCCGAAGTTGGTGGGATGCAGCTTGTCGCCAGACACCCGGGCGATCACCGGGACGCCCGTAGCGGGGTCGGCGCGGGTCTGCACCGAGATGCCGCACCCCACCCCGCAATAGGAACAGGCGGTTCGAATCATGCCTAGCCGACGGGTACCGGAGCGGAGTCGCGGCCGATGTGCTCACCGCTGTGGGTACGGTGCTCCTGCAGCCTCAGGAACACGAACCACGTCACGAACGCGCACACCACGTAGAAGGCGAGGAACACCCAGAACGCGTTGGTGGCCGACTTCGCGTCGCTGACGTAGGACGCGCGCAGCACGACGTTGATGAACACACCTCCCAGCGCGCCCACCGCACCGGCGAACCCGATCAGCGCGCCCGACATCGCGCGCGACCAGGCGGCTTTCTCATCACGGCTCAAGTCGTCGCGGCCCTGGGCCTTGGCCTCGAAGATCGACGGGATCATCTTGTAGGTGGAGCCGTTGCCGAGACCCGACAACACGAACAGCAGGATGAATCCGGCGACGTAGCCGATCATCTGCGCGCCCGTCGGGGCGCCGGGCGCGGCGTCGTCCATCATCCCGGTGGTCACGAGGACGCCCGCGGAGAAGATCATTGCGACGAACACGTACAGCGTGATCTTCCCGCCGCCCACCCGGTCTGCCAGCCTGCCGCCGAACGGGCGTGAGATGGAGCCGAGCAGCGGACCGAGGAACGCGATCTGCGCGGCGTGCAGAGAAGCCTGCGCGGCGGTGTCACCGGAGGCCAGGTAATTGATCTGCAACACCTGCCCGAACGCGAACGAGAACCCGATGAACGAACCGAAGGTGCCGATGTAGAGGAAGCTCATGACCCACGAATGCTTGAACCGCATGGCCTCGACGAGCGCGCCGAGGTTGGATTTCTGGTTGCGCAGGTTGTCCATGTACACCGCCGCGCCCACCGCGGCGACGCTGATCGCGACAAGGTAAATCGCACAGACGATTTCGGGCCGGGTGTTGCCGATGGTGGCGATGACGAGCAGGCCGATCAGCTGGATGACGGGAACACCGATGTTCCCTCCGCCCGCGTTGAGTCCCAGCGCCCAGCCCTTGAGCCGCTGCGGATAGAACGCGTTGATGTTGGTCATCGAGGACGCGAAGTTACCGCCGCCGAGTCCTGCGAACGCGGCGATCACCATGTAGGTGGTGTAGGACGCCGGGTTCTTCATGTAGTACAGCGTCAGCAGGGTCGGGATCAGCAGCAGCAGCGCACTGGCGATGGTCCAGTTCCTGCCGCCGAACTTCGCGGGCGCGATGGTGTACGGAATCCGCATGAATGCCCCGACCAGGGTGGGCACGGCGACGAGGTAGAACTTGCCCGCCGCGTCGATCCCGTACACGTCCTGCGGCATGAACAGCACCATCACCGACCAGATCGACCACACCGAGAAGCCGACGTGCTCCGCCACGATCGACCAGATCAGGTTCCGTTTCGCGATCGCCTTGCCACCGGACTCCCAGGCCTCGATGTCCTCAGGATCCCAGTGCTGGATGTCGCGCCTCCGGCGCGGGCGCTCGATGTCGCGCGTTCGTTTCGCCATGGACCCAGTGAAAGGCCAGGTCATTCCGCATCCGTTGCACCTCGATGACCGGGGTGAAAACTCGCCCTCACACCGCGGCAGCACTCACGGTGAGGGGTTCGGGTTGTGATCGCAGGGATTCACAGGTGACCCGTGGGAGAAATGATCCCGAAACACGGCGCTCTTAACTTTCAAGACATGACCGACGAGCGCTCGTGCGAGGAGCAGAGATGACCGACGGAAGCGCGCCACGATTCCTGCAAGGCGCATTCGGCTTCGACGGCAACGGCTACGACAAGCCGGTACCGCTCGACGACGCGCTGCGCTACGAGGTCCCGGCCGGGTCCACGACGCAGCCGGTCTACTTCCGCGGCGGAAACTCGACCAAGCAGATGGTCACCGTCGTGTTGTTTCGCGACGGAGTCCCGATGCGCTACTTCCCGATCGCGGCCAAGGGCGCCACTCATGTCGCGCTGCGCGTCGTGGAGGACCTGCTCGCCGACACCGTGCTGGAGCTGTACGTCGCCGCGCCAGAGGGGCTGAAAGGCACGGTCATCGTGGACCTGGGCCTGGTGGAGGTGTAGCGGTGGCGCAGCGTCTGGTGGTCGTCGGCAACGGCATGGCCGGCGTCCGCGCCCTGGAGGAAGTGCTGGCACGCGGCGGCGGCGACACGTTCGCAATCACCGTGTTCGGTGACGAACCCTACGGCAACTACAACCGCATCCTGTTGTCGAATGTGCTTGCCGGAATGGACGATCCCGCGGAGATCTATCTCAACGCGCTGTACTGGTACACCGACCACGGCATCGACCTGCGTGCCGGTGTGCGCGTGGTGCGCCTGGACACGTTCGCCCATGTGGTGCACGCCGACGACGGCACCACCCTGCACTACGACAAGTTGATCCTGGCCACAGGCAGCCGTTCCTTCTTCCCGCCGATGGCCGGGCTGTGGGCCGACAACAAGACGCTGGCCGACGGGGTGTTCGGCTTCCGCACTCTCGACGACACCGCGGCCATGATCTCCGAGGCCGCCAACCGCACCAAAGCCGTGGTGATCGGCGGCGGGCTGCTGGGCCTGGAAGCCGCGCGCGGGTTGCAGAAGCGCGGGCTGACCGTCGACGTGGTGCACGCCGGACCCACCTTGATGAACGCCCAGCTCGACGACCCGGCCGGCGCGATCCTGCGAAAGTCGGTGGAGGATCTCGGAATCGGGGTGCACACGGACAAGCGCACCACCGAGGTGAGCATCGGTGAGGACGGCAGGCTGCGGGGTGTCCTGTTCTCTGACGGCACGCGGCTGGACTGCGACATGTTGGTGATCGCGGCCGGCATCCGCCCCAATGTCGGGCTGGCACAGCGGGCCGGGCTGACCGTCGAGCGCGCCATCGTCACCGATGACCACATGCGCTCGATCGACGACGACGACGTCTACGTCGTCGGCGAGTGCGCCCAGCACCGCGGCCAGGTGTACGGGCTCGTCGCGCCGCTGTGGGAGCAGGCCAAGGTGCTGGCCGACCATCTCACCGGGGCCAACCCCGCCTCGGCCTATCACGGGTCACGGGTGGCGACGAAACTCAAGGTAGCCGGTGTCGACGTCGCGTCGATGGGCGTGAAGGCACCGGAACGCCCGGACGACGAGTTCGTGCAGTACGCCGAACCCCGGCACGGCGTCTACAAGACCGTCGTGATCCGTGACGGCAAGCTGGTGGGCGCCACCCTCGTCGGCGACGTGTCGAAGGTGTCGTTCCTGACGCAGGCGTTCGACAGCGGGCTGCCGCTGCCCGATGAACGGGTGTCGTTGATGTTCGACATCGGCACGCCGGAGGTGGGTGTCGGGGTGGCCGAACTGGCCGACGACGCGCAGGTGTGCAACTGCAACGGCGTGTCCAAGGGCGCGTTGGTGTCCTGCGTTCGCGGCGGCGAGACGTCGGTGAGTGGCGTGATGGCCAAGACCAAGGCGGGCAAGGGTTGCGGCTCGTGCAAGGAGCTGGTCGGCCAGGTCGTGGAGTGGGCCGCCGGCGGTGCGGTCACCGAGGATCCGTCGGCGTCGTGGTACGTGCCCGGCATCCCGTACGACAAGCCGACACTGATGCGACACATCCGGGAGCTCGGATTGCATTCGGTGTCTTCGGTGTTCGCCGCACTCGCGCCGGACGGCAAGGAGGACGCGGGATCGAAGATGGCGCTGGCGTCGCTGCTGGAGATGATGTGGGCCGACGAGTTCGTCGACGAACGCGACGCCCGCTACATCAACGACCGTGTGCACGCCAACATCCAGCGCGACGGCACGTTTTCGGTGGTGCCGCAGATGAAGGGTGGGGTGACCAGCGCCGCGCAACTGCGAAGGATCGCCGATGTCGCCGAGAAATACGAAATCCCGATGATCAAGTGCACCGGCGGCCAGCGCATCGACCTGCTGGGCGTACGCAAGGAGGACCTGCCGGCGGTCTGGGCGGACCTCGACATGCCGTCGGGGTATGCGTACGGCAAGAGCTTCCGGACCGTGAAAACCTGTGTGGGCAGCGACTTCTGTCGATACGGGGTCGGTGACTCGACGGCATTGGGCATCGCGATCGAGGAACGGTACAAAGGGCTGGCGAGTCCGGCGAAGATGAAGCTCGCTGTTACGGGATGTCCGCGCAACTGCGCCGAGGCGTTGTGCAAGGACCTCGGTGTCGTGGCTGTCGACGGTGGGCGCTGGGAGATCTACGTCGGCGGCGCGGCAGGGGCGCACATCCGCAAGGGCGACCTGCTCGCGACCGTCGACGACCCGCAGACGGTGATCACGCTGACCGGCCGGTTCCTTCAGTACTACCGCGAAAGCGCGAACTGGCTTGAGCGCACCTACAAGTGGGTGCCCCGGGTGGGTATCGATCACATCCGCGCGGTGGTCGTCGACGATGCCGAGGGTCTGGCCGAGGGGCTCGACGCGCGGATGCAGAAGTCGGTGGACGCCTACCGTGATCCGTGGCAGGACGGCCGGGAGCCGGTGTCGGCCGGTCAGTTCCGGTCATCGCTGCCGTTACTGCCGCTCCCCCAGGTTCCGGTGCGATGAGCGTCGGGGCCGGCAGCGCCATCGGTCGCGTCGACGAGATCCCGGTCGGCGAAGGCCGCACGTACTCCATCGACGGGACCCAGATCGCAGTCTTCCACCTGCGGGACGGATCCTTGCGTGCCGTCGACGCGGTGTGCCCGCACCGGGGCGGGCCACTGGCCGACGGCTTGACCGATGACTGCGTGGTGGTGTGCCCTCTGCACGGCCACACCTTCGACATGGCTTCGGGTGCCGAGGTTTCCGGCACCGACTTGTCCGTGCGCAGCTATCCGGTCGAGGCCGTGGACGGCATGATCCAGCTGACCCTTCGCTGACGAGTTACGCAGGTCGGCCACCCGACGGCGGCTGAGCCAGGATCGCGCCCCCGAGCCAGCGTTTGAGGAAGCGGCGTAGCTCGTCGGTCGGACGCTGCGCGTGGTTGGGCGCGACGAAGAACGACAACATGATCCGCAGGGTGAACTCGACCAGGTCACTCAACGCCGCGTCGTCGTAACCGTAACGCGCCCAGTCGACGTCGAACCGGGTGATCATGCGCATGCCGAAATCCCGCGCAAGATCCGAGGCGACCTCGCTGGGCCGCGCGGCCGAGCTCGGCGCCGACAGCAGGATCGCCAGGTGCGGGATTGTGACCACGGCGTCGAGGGTGAACATGACGCCTTCGGTCATCGCGTCCGCGGGATCGTGTATTCCGCGCACGTGTGCGGTGAGCTGATCGAGGAACCCGTCGACGGAGGCGATCGCAGCCGCGCGCATGAGCTCGTCGGCGGTCGGGAAGTACCGGTACACCGTCTGCCGGATCACCCCGAGCGACTCGGCGACCTCGGCGATGGTGATGGCGGCGCCGGTCTCGGCGATCAGGTCGACGGCTGCGGCGACGATGCGCTGCGCGGCTTCGGAGTCGCTGGCGGGCGGATCACCGCCCCAACCTCGGCGTTTGCGTGCCATCGTGGCACCGACGCTAGCACAGGCGTTGACGCCGGACCGGCAATGCAGTAATCATACAAACAGCCTGACAAATGTATGATTACTCCAGAATTGCCGAGGACCGGGATGACCGACCTGATCGTGCGCAAGCTGCGCTTCGCCTTCGCCAACCATCACGTCCCGTTTCTGTGGAATGAGGCCAACCCGGCGTTCTCGTCGATGGCCAACGCCGTGTCGTTCCTGGCGGTCGGATTCGAGAAGATGATCGGCGCCATGATCCCGGAGGCGATGCCGCTCATCGGCGATCCGGCCGTCGCCGAGGAAGCCGACGCGTTCGTGCGCCAGGAGGGCCAGCACTCGATGGCCCACCGCCAACACGTCAAAGGATTGATCAAGGCCTATCCGGGGTTGAAAGGCACCCTCGACAAGGTGATCGACGCCTACGACGACCTGACGGCGAACACGCCGCTAAAGTACCGGCTGGCCTACACCGCCGACCTTGAGGCGACCTTCACCCCGGTCTTCAAGCTCATGCTCGACCACGACGACACGCTGTTCGCACCCGGCGACGACCGGGTCGCGTCGCTGTTCCTGTGGCACTTCGTCGAGGAGGTGGAACACCGCAGCTCGGCGCTGATCATCTACGACGCGGTCGTCGACGATCCGTGGTACCGGATGCGGGTGGCGCCGTCGATCTTCAAGCACGTGATGGGGATCATCCGGCTGGTCTCCGAAGAGTTCAACCAGCACGTGCCGCTGGCGGAGCGCACGGTCGACGCAATGTCGACGTTCCGTCTCCACCGCCGCAAGAAAGCGCTGCTGCAACGTCTTCCGTTCATCGACGCACCCTATGACGGCCCGTTCGCGAACGCGTTCAGCCATCTGCCGCTGCGTGAGCAACTCGTCGCGCTCAACGGTGTCATCCGCAGTCAGATCCCCGGCCACGATCCGGCCCACGAGAAGTTGCCCGAGCTCGCCCAGGAGTGGTTCGACCGCTACGACGCCGGCTACGACGTGACCCAGTGGTACACGGCCACCGAGCGCGAGACCGTCAAGGAGGCCGCCGATGTCTGACCTGTGCACCCCCACCTTCGCCGATCTGGCGGCCCGGCTGGGGTTCTCGTGCGACACGGCGGGCGGGCTCGTCGAACTCCGCAATCCGTTCGCGCTGGAAAACTGGACACTGCCGGTGCTCGAGGTGACGATCGTCGTCGGCGCGGTGCTGGCGCTGCTGTACGCGATTGCGCGACTGCGCAGGCACAACGACCCGACCAACCTGGTGCTGTGGTTCGGCGCGATCGCCTATCTGCTCATCATCGAGCCACCGCTGTACTTTCCCGGCGCGTTCGGCATCGCCGAGCACGTCGACACCATGTTCGCGCACAACGTGTTCACCGTTGAGTTCCTCTGGGGGCGGCTACCGCTCTACATCATCGCGATCTATCCGATGATGGCGACGGTGGCGTTCGAGATCGTGCGGACGCTCGGAGTGTTTCGCCGCTACGGGACGCTCGTCGGCGCTGTCTGCGTCGGCTTCGTCCACCACGCGTTCTACGAGATCTTCGACCACCTCGGTCCCCAGTTGCGCTGGTGGGAATGGACATTGGAGCATCCGTTGAACCAGCCGTTCTTCGAAGCGGTGCCGCTGCCGAGTGTGGTGGTGTTCGCGACGCTGTGGCCGATGTCGCTGGCGCTGTGCGTGCAGTTCTTCGTCGGCCGCCATGTGGACCAGGGGCGGCGGTTGCGGCCCTCACAGATCGTCCTGCGCACGATCGTGGTCGGCATCCTCGCCTCCGTCGGCACCGTGATCCTGCCGCTGCCCGCCACGCTGGCGGCCGCGATCTCGGGCAGCACCACCGTGGGCGGGGTGGTCTACGCCCTGGAACTGGTCGTCATCAGCGTCGTCGCGATCCCGGTGCTGTTGGTTCAGTGGCGCCGGCGCGGCGACACTGCAGCGGTGCGCGCGGATGCTCCTCACCTGATGTTCGGTTACGCCGCAGCATATCTGGTGGTGATGGCCGCGCTGTGGGCTGCAGCGCTGCCTGCCTACCTGTCGGCCGGTGCCGGGGTTACCGCAGCCGGCGACCCGACCGGGAGCCTCTGGTACACGGTGCTGTGCTTCGTGATCGCCGGGCTGAGCCTTGCGGCGGCGTGGAGTGCGACTCGGCGCGGCACGTCGGTGAACCAGTCGACGACTGTGCCGGCGAACAGCGCCGGGTCCTGACCGTGATCACACCTCGTCGGGCTTGACCGCCAGCACCGGCTTCGGGCACTCGAGGATCACCTTCTGCGCGACGCTGCCGAGCAGCAGCTTCCCGACCGGGTTGCGGTTACGGATGCCTACTACCAGCAGCTGTGCGTCGTCACGTTCCACCGCGGTCAGCAACTCCTCGGCCGCGTCCACCCCGACCGGCTGGCGCAGCTCGTAACGCACTCCGCACTCGGCGAGCCGGGTTTGGACGTCCTGCACCTCGGATCGGCCGGCGAATCGCGCGTCGACGTAGGACTCCCCCGAGGTGGCGTTGATGACGACCACGCTGGTGTCACGAAGCCTGGCCTCGGCGATGCCGTGTTCCAGTGCCGCGTGACCGAACGGGTCGGCTGTGTATCCCACGATGACCGTCATTGCTGGGCCGCCTTCTCCCTCTGATCCCTGTCGTCTTCGACCACCAGCAGCGTCTCCTCGCTGCGATGCATGAGCCGCAGCACCAGGGGAGCGGCGAGTAGCAGGATCATCAGCACGTAGGTGATGATCGCGACGGGCTCGGTGAACAGGCTGCCCCAATCGCCGCCGCCGAGCTGCAGACTCTGGCGCAGCTGACGCTCGATGCGCGGACCGAGGATGACACCGATGATCAACGGCAACACCGGCAGTCCGAAGCGGCGCATCATCAGGCCCATCAATCCGAAGATCAGTAACAGGGCCAGATCCAGTGGTTGCAGATTCACTGCGAACGCGCCCAGTGTGGCGAAGAACAGGATGCCTGCATACAGGTATGGCCGCGGCGTGCGGAGCAGCTTGGCCCACAGGGGCGCCAGCGGCAGGTTGAGCACGAGCAGCAGGAAGTTGCCGATGAACAGGCTCGCGATCAACGTCCAGATCAGCAGTGGTTCCTTGTCGAACAGCGTGGGACCCGGCTGGATGCCGTACGAGACGAACGCGGTCAGGATCACCGCGGCGGTGGCGTTGGTCGGCAGACCCAGAGACAGCATCGGCACCAGAGTCCCTGCGGCCGAGGCATTGTTCGCCGCCTCCGGTCCCGCCACCCCCTCGATGGCACCCTTGCCGAACTCCTCGGGGTGCTTGGACAACTTCTTCTCGGTGATGTAGCTGAGGAACGTCGGCAGTTCGGCGCCGCCGGCGGGCAGCGCACCGAACGGGAACCCGAACGCGGTGCCGCGCAACCACGGCTTCCACGACCGGCCCCAGTCCTGCTTGCTCATCCACGGGCGGCCGACCGGAATGACGTCGGCGGGCCGGCGCCGTAGATGTGCTGCAACCCAGAGCGCTTCGCCGACGGCGAAGACGGCGACGGCGATGACGACGATGTCGATGCCGTCGCTCAGAAGCGGGATTCCGAAGGTGGCACGGGGCTGGCCCCAGCGAGTCGATGCCGACGATGCCGATGCCCAGACCGAGCAGCAGCGAGATCAGGCCGCGCATCTTCGACGAGCCGAGGACCGCGGTGACCGCGACGAGGGCGAACAGCATGATGGCCAGGTAGGACGGCGCGCCGAGGGTGACCGCGAACCGCGAGATCACCGGCGCGAATGCCGCGAGCAGCGCGGTGCCGATGGCGCCGGCCACGAAGGATCCGATCGCCGCCGTGGCGAGCGCCTGCGCGGCCCGGCCGACTTTGGCCATCTTGTTGCCCTCGATCGCGGTGATGACCGACGACGATTCGCCCGGGGTGTTCAACAGGATCGACGTCGTCGACCCGCCGTACATCCCGCCGTAGAAGATGCCGGCGAACATGATGAACGCCGAGCTGGGGCTGACGTTGTACGTGATCGGCAACAGGAGCGCGACCGTCATCGCCGGCCCGATGCCGGGCAGCACGCCCACAGCGGTGCCCAGCAGGACGCCGATCACGGCGTACAGCAGGTTCATCGGGGTGGCGGCTTCGGCGAACCCCTGCATGAGCCAGTCGAAATTCTCCATTACAGAATCCCATCCAGAATGCCTGCGGGCAGCGGGATGCCGAGCCCGGAGTAGAACGCGTAGAAGCTGCCGACGGCCAACACGGCGCCGATGACGACGTTGCGCACGTAGTGCCTGCTCCCGAGCACGGTCGCGCAACCGGCGAAGAAGAGTGCACCGGCGATCGCCCAACCCAGCGGCTCAACGAGCACGATCAGCATGACGAACAGGCCGACGAGCAGGCCGACGGTGCGCCAGTCGCTGGGCATGTCGGGGTCGATGTCCTCCCCCGCTTCGGCCTCGCCTGTCAACCCGCGCGGGATGGCGATCGCGAGCACGACCGCCATCACCAGCAGACCGACGCCGATGACGATCGGAAACAGGCGTGGGCCAACAGGATCGACCTCGGCGTAACCGCCGGGGATGGACAGCGCGTCGTAGATCAGGAACGCGCCGACCGCGACCATCACCGCGCAGACGACATATTGGGCGTAGTCGGGGCGGCGCGACGCCGCGGTCTCGGTTTCGATTTCGGTGCTCATACCAGCCCCAGGTCTGTCAGGGTCGTCTCGACACGTTGGTCCTGTTCTCTCAGAAATGCCTCGAACGGCTCCCCGGTCATGAACGCATCACTCCACCCGTTCGTCACCAGCGCCTCCTTCCACGCATCCGTGGCGTGCAACTCCTCGAGGATTCTGACCATCGCGGCCCGGTCCTCGTCTGAAATCCCCGGCGGGGCAATCACTCCGCGCCAGTTCGTGAACGTGAGGTCGATGCCGGCCTCGGTCAGCGTGGGCGCGTCGACACCCTCGACACGCTCGTCGCCGGAAACGGCGAGCACCCGCACCTGGCCGGACTCGATCTGGTCGACGTACTCCCCGAGCCCCGAGGTGCCCGCAGCGATCTTGTTGCCCAGCAATGCGGTGAGCAGATCACCGCCGCCGTCGTAGGACACGAAGTTGACCTTCGTCGGGTCCACCCCGACCGCCCTGGCGGTCTCCATGGGGAACAGGTGGTCGGGACCGCCCGGGCTGGACCCACCGCCGACGGTCACCTTCGCGGGGTCGGCCTTCCACGCGGAGACGAAGTCCTGCACCGTCCGGAACGGCGAATCGGCCGGGACCAGGATCCCCTCCTGTTCCTCGACCATCTTGGCCAGCGCCGTCGCGTCCGACGCCCGCGCCGCCGAACCATTGGTGAACGTGGCCCCGACGACGCCCAGGCCCATCATCATCATCAGGTCGCCGTTGCCGCGTTCGTTCATCAATCGGGCCATGGCCACCGTGCCGCCGGCGCCGATGACGTTGAACACCTCGACGCGGCCCGTGATCTCCTCGTCCTCCATGATCTTGACCGCGGTGCGGGCGGTGAGGTCATAGCCGCCGCCCGGACTGTTGGGCACCATCATTCGCAGACGGTGCAGACTGGTCTGCTCGCCGCGGGTGACCCCGCAGCCGGACAGCAGCAGCGCGGTGATCACGGCGACGGCCACGCCGACGATCGCGCCGCGCCGGCTGGATGCGAACATGTCGTCCCCCATCGCTTGGTTGTGGTGCTCAGCAATACTGGAACCCCGGACGTGACCCACGTCACCGATATGAACGCAAAGGAAGTAGTGGTCATTAAGAACATGCCGTCAGCGGTCGCCGGCCTGGTGCGGGGACGTAGCCTCGCCGGGCAGTTCCTGGTGTTCCAGCTGATGGTGGTGGCCGTGGTGCTCGTCGCCGTCGCCGCGGTGTCGGTGGCGCAGTCCGAGCGCGAATTCCGTGATGTGCGCGGGCAACGGATGATCGCCGTCGCCGAGAACATGGCGTCGACGCCGATCGTGCGGGAGCGCAGCGAACAACACCCGGACGACCCGTTCGCCGCCCGCACGCTGGCCCCGGAGGTGGACCGGGCGGTCGCGCTGTCCGGCGCCACGCTCGCCGAGATCCTCGGACCCGACAGCACCGTGCGGGCATCCTCGGATCCGTCGCGGATCGGCGCGCGGGTCGATCTGGGCCCCAGCCGCGCCGACGAGGGGCGAGCCTGGTTCGGCGATGCCGACGTCGACGGCACGCACAGTCTCATCGGCCAGGTGCCTGTGCTGTCCACCGACGGCGACGTGCTGGCCATCGCGTCGGTGAGCCAACGGTATCCGTCGACATGGGCACTGCTCAGCGGCGCCGGCGAGCGCCTGCTGGTCTACCTCGGGCTGGGCGCGGCGCTGGGGTTGGTGGCGTCCTGGCTGCTGTCGCGGCGGATCAAGCGGCACACGCGCGGGCTGGAGGTGGCCGAGATCGCCAACCTGGCCGACCACCGCGAGGCGCTGCTGCATCCGGGAGGGCGTCATCGCGGTGAACAACGACGGCGAGATCACGCTGCTCAACGACGGCGCTCGGGATCTGCTCGACGTACCCGAACACGCGGTCGGGCAACGGGTGGACACCGTCGGGATCGACCCGGCGGTGGTGTCCTTCCTGGTCTCCGCGGACACCGAGCAGGACACGGTCATCGCGACCAGGACGCGGGTGCTGGCGGTGAGCCGTCGGCCGGCGACCAGTCAGGGCCGGCGGATCGGGACGGTGATCACCATGCGGGACAGCACCGAACTCGCCGCACTGCAGGGACAGCTGTCGTCGCACAAGAGCGTCACCGACACCCTGCGCGCTCAGACCCACGAGTTCGCCAACCAGTTGCACACGATCTCCGGTCTGGTGCAACTCGGCGAGTACGACGCGGTCCGTGACCTGGTGGGCACGTTGACGCGACGGCGCGCCGAGATCAGTGACGCCGTCACGCAACGGATCTCCGATCCGGCGGTGGCGGCGCTGCTGATCGCCAAGACATCGCTGGCCGCCGAGAGCGGGGTGTCGTTGCGGCTGGACCCGGACTCGCACCTGCAGGCGCTCGACCCGGCGCTGGCGACCGATGTGATCACGTTGCTGGGCAACCTGATCGACAACGCCGTCGATGTGTCGGTGGGCGCACAGGAGGCCACCGTGACCGTGTGCATCGACGATCGCGACGGGCTCGTGGTCTCGGTGCTCGACTCCGGACCCGGTGTGCCCGAGCATCTTCGCGAAGCCATCTTTGCCCGCGGGGTCACCTCCAAACCCGAGGTCCCCGGCGGCCGGGGCATCGGCCTGGCACTGGTGCGGCTGGTGGCCGCGCAGCACGGCGGCACCATCGAGGTCGGCGACGCCCCGGCAGGCGGGGCCCGCTTCCTGGTACGGCTGAAGGCGGTGGCGCCCCATGCGTGATGTGCTGGTCGTCGATGACGATTTCATGGTGGCCGAGATTCACCGCCGCTTCGTGGACCGGGTGGACGGGTTCCGTGCCGTGGGTGTCGCCCGCACCGGAGCAGAGGCGTTGACCGCGACGCGGGAGCTGCGTCCGCAGCTGATCCTGCTCGACGTGTACCTGCCGGACATGACGGGACTGAAAGTGCTGCAGCGCTTGCGTTCCGAGGGAGATCGCGTCGACGTCATCATGATCACCGCGGCGCGGGAGCTCGACACCGTGCGCGGCGCGCTCGACGGCGGCGCGACCGATTACCTGATCAAACCGTTCGAGTTCCCGCAACTGGAGACCAAGCTGCGGGCCTATGCCGCACGCGCCGACGCACTGCAGTCGGCGCGCGGGGCCGACCAGACGCTCATCGATGCGCTGTTCGGCGGTCCGGCTGTCGCGGCGGCCAAGGCTCTCCCGAAGGGTCTGGGCGCAGAGACCGGCGAGATGGTGCTGACCGCCGTGCGCGACGCCGGTGAGGTGTCGGCGGCTGAATGCGCCGACCTGGTGGGGATCTCGCGGGTCAGCGCGCGCCGTTACCTGGAGCATTAACTCGGCACCGGAGTGCTGGAACTGCGACTGCAGTACGGGGTGGGTCGGCCGGAGCGCCGGTACCGCATCGCCGGCTAGACGATCACCCGGTCGACGCTGGTGCCGGTCCCGGTTGAAGTAGGCCCGTTGACGACGAAGTTGGTGGCCGTCGCCGAGGCACCACCCGGGGACGCCTGGAAGCCGAAGCTGACGGTCTGGTTCGCCGCCACCTTGGGGTTCCAGGAGGCGTTGCGCACCACGTAGTGATTGCCGACCCTGCTGACGATCTCGGCGTTCCAAATGTTGTTGATCTGCGCCGGGGTGTCGAATTCCACTGTCCAGCCGTCCAGTCCGGCCGACCCGGCCGTCACGGTGACGGTTGAGGTGAAGCCCGAACCCCAGTTTTCGTTGACCACCAGAGTCGCCGTCGAGTTGCCCGGCGTCGGGGTGGCGGCCACGTCGTCGTCGGTGACGGTGCCGACCGCCCAGCCGTCGGCGATGGTCACCCCGTTCGGGTTCGACAGGGTCAGCGCGAACGTCTCGTCCTGCTCGACGACCGTGTCGCCCAGGATCGGGACCGTGATCTGCGCGGTGGCCGCACCGGCGGCGAACGTCAATACACCTGATGTCGCGGTGAAGTCGCTTCCGGCGGTCGCGGAACCGTTCGACGTCGCATAGGCGATGCTCACCGGCGACCCCGACGCCTTGTCCAGAGTCACCAGAAACACCATGTTCTTTGTACCGCTGTTGGATTCGGTGACACTGGCATCGGCGATCGAGACCTTCGGCAACACCACCGGAGCCGGGCCCTGACCGCCGGCGGGCAACCCGTTGACCACGAAGTTGGTGGCCGTCGCCGTGGCGCCGCCCGGGGATGCCTGGAAGCCGAACTCGACGGTCTGTCCGGCGGCGACCTTGGGGTTCCACGAGGCGTTGCGCACCACGTAGTGATTGCCCACCTGGCTGACGATCTCGGCGTTCCAGATGTTGCTGATCTGCGCCGGTGAATCGAATTCGACCGTCCAGCCGCTGAACCCGGATGTTCCGGCGGTCACGCTGACGGACGCGACGAAGCCCGAGCCCCAGTTGTCGTTGACGACGTACGTCACCGAGGAATTGCCCGGGGTCGGGGTGGTACCCCCGTCGTCGTCGGTGATGGTGCCGGTGGCGGTCCCGTCGGCGATGGTCGCACCGGTGGGACTCGACAGTGTCACGGTGAACGTCTCGTTCGATTCGGCAACGGTGTCACCCACGATGTCGACGTGCACGGTGCGCGACGTGACACCCGGGGCGAACTCGATGACACCCGAGGCCGCGGTGTAGTCCACGCCGGCGGTCGCGGTGCCGTTGGCGGTGGTGTAGCGCACCGTGACCGCCTGGGTGGACGCCCTGTCCAAGGTCACGACGAACATGAAATGGGCGTGATCTCCGTTGCCTTCGGCCACCGCGAGATCGGCGATGGAGATCGCCGGCGGCGGCCCGGACACCGGATTCACCGTGCCGTAGTCGTTGAACACGTTGCTGAAGCTGCCCTCGGGGGCGTTGGTCCCGGAGGTGTTGGTGGTGGCCTGGCCGAGGTTGCCCGGTTTGTCGCGGTTCACCGACCACATCGACAGCATTCCGAGCTTCTTTGCGCGGGCGAAGTCTTCGAGCGCCTGCGCATCGGCGACGGTGAACACCTCGGTCAGGACGTCGTTGACGCCGATCATCGGCGTCACGCCGAGCTGGTTCCAGCCGAAGCTCTGCCCGTGCTGGGTGTAGAGCGCCGAAAGCTGGGCGTGGGTCGACTCTGCCGCCTGGATCGCGTAGGCGCCCATGGTCTTTGCGTTCGGCCCGCTGGTAGGCGCGGCCGACTCACCGTAGTCCATCGCCATCACGTTGACGCCGTCGAGCTTGACACCGGCGCTCAGCGCGGCGTGCACAACGTTGAGGCCGTCGGCGGTCAACCCGGTGGGCAGCACCGGCAGGGTGTACCAGATCTCGAGGTCGGGCTTTCGCTGTTGCAGCAGTTTGAGCGCCTGGGCATTCAGCGCAATCGACACCTGATCGGCCACCGCGGCGCCTTCGATGTCGAAGTCGATGCGGTTGAGGCGGTAGGTGTCGACGATGCCGCCGTACGCGGTCGCCAGTGCCTGGGCGCTGAGCCCACGGGTGGCGTACCACTGCGCCAGGCTGGTTCCCGACGCCCCACCCAGGGAGATCATCACATCGCCGCCGGCGGCCTGCAGCGCCGCAATCGACTGGTTGATCGCCTTCGCTTGCTCGAAGTCGGAATCCGGGGTGAGAGCCGAGAGCCCGGCCCACGCCAGCTTGCCGTCCGGCGTCGCCTGCAGGAAACCGAGGGTGATCAGCGACGTTCCGTAGTTCCGGGCGATGGCCAGCAGATTCGGCACCGGCCACGCACCCATGTCGACGTAGGGCGCGAAATACGCCTCACCCCAGAGGGCGTCGCCGGGGTTACCGGAGTTGACGCCGCCGGCGCCGGGTGTCACGGTGTCGTCGTCGAGGATCGTCCCGATCGCCGAACCGTCGCCGATGGTGGCGGCAGTCGGGTTCGACAGCGTGACGAAGAAGGTCTCGTTGCCCTCGACGGCGCTGTCCCCCACCACGTCGACGTGCACCAGTTGCGACGTCACCCCGGGCGCGAAGGTGATGGTGCCCGAGGTCGCGCTGTAATCGAGGCCGGCGATCGCGGTGCCGTTGGAGGTGGCATAGCGGACGGCAACCGTCTCCGTCGACGCCTTGTTCAGGGTCGCGACGAACATGAAATGGCTGTGCTCGCCGTTGCCTTCGGTGACGGACAGGTCGGCGATGGACACGGTCGGCGGTGTGGCCGGCGCCTGGTCGACGTCGTCGTTGCCGATCGTGCCGACACCGCTGCCGTCGGCGATGGTCGCGTTGCGCGGGGAGGACAATGTCAGCGTGAATTGTTCGTCGAGCTCGACGAGGGTGTCGCCATTGACCGTGACGGTGACGGCCTTGATCGTCTCTCCGGGCGCGAACGTCAGCGTGCCGACCGCCGGGGCGTAGTCGCCGCCGGCCGCGGTGGCGGTGCCGTTGCTCGTGCTGTAGCTGACCGTGACCGTCTCGGTAAACGCTTTCGACAGAGTGACGGTGAAGTTCATCGTCGACGTCCCGGAGTTGCCCTCGGAGACGCTGCCGTCGCTGACCGACAGGCTCGGCCACGAAACAGGTTGCCCCGCATTGTAGATGAGGTTGCTCCACTTGATCCGAGCGCCGTTGTCGAGCGCGATGATGTTGCTCGTCTGCAACTCACCGATGGCCACACCGGTGAGGGTGTAGGACTGGTTGTTTCCGGTGATCGCGATGCGGGTGGAGCCGGCGACCTCGGTGATGTCGAACTCGTGGGCCTTGAACCAGCCGAAGTCGAGCTTGTCCTCGGACGGGTCGAAGTCGAGCGTGGTGTGGCTTCCGTACTGCCAGGAAATCGTTGTGGTGGTCCCGGTTTCGCCGGCGGGCGGCTGGCCGTTGCCCGCGGTGGTGGGCCAGCTGTCGGTACCCGCCATCGGAACACCCTGCGGCCGGACTTGCGAGTCGGGCACCGTGCCGATTCCCAGCTGCTGGTTGAGCCGGTCCCCGCGCACTTGGGCGTTGTGGAAGATGAAATTGCTCGCGGTGAGCTGGCTTTTCGTGACACCTTGCAGAATCAGCGCCTGGCCGGTGCCGGCATTGGAGATCACGACGCCTTCGGGGGTGTCGGACATGTACAGCTGTTCGCGGGTGCCGAAGTAGCGGAAGTCGACGACGTCGGTGGCCGCATTGAAAGCCACCCTGTCGATCTGTCCGAGTTCATGCGATCGTGCATAGACGGTGTTGGGTTGCGCGGTGACACCGTTCTCCCAGGCGAGTGCGCCCGAAAGGTCCTGTCGGAGGTGGTCGTTGATGACCGGTGTGAAGTTGTCGACGGTGAGCTGGCCCAGCGACACCCCCTTGACGACGGCGGTCTCGCCGGACCAGGGGTTGCGGAAGCCGACCCCCTCGGGGGTGTCGACGACGATGAAGTTGTGCACCGACACCTCCCCGAGATCCAATTTGTCTCTGGCAGGATCGAATCCGACGATGTCGGGCCCGGACGTGGTGACGTGGTGGATCGTGCCGGACGTGGCGCCACCCGCGGCCGCCACGGCGCTGGTGCCGCGCTCGGAGGTTGTCCGGGTGAGCACGCCGGTCCCGTCGACGGTGATCGCCACCGGGACCCGAGCCCTGGTGGGGTTCACCGAGATCAGGTGAAAGCCGGTGTCACGCACCTGAATGACGAAGTTGTCGGTACCCCCGGCGGCCGCGAGCACGGGATTGACGGTGTAGGTGAAATTGCCCGAGCTGTCGACGGTGACGGTGCCCCTGGTGGGTGCCTGCACCACGGTGTAGACCAGCCGGTCTCCCTCCGGGCCGGACGCGGTCACGGAACCGGTGACCACACCAGGCTGCGATTGCGTGGACCAGGCCAACGCGGCCGTCGGACCGTTGTTGGCGAACAGTCGGTCCATCTCGCGGCGGATGGCACCGAGGACCACGGTGACGAACTCGAAGGTCGGCAGCGGGGTGCCGCTGTTGGTCGCCGACGGGCCGATGCCCAGCAGCCCGAGGAACTTGGACAGCATCGTGGTCAATCCGGAGGACGTGGTCGCGGTCCGCGACGACGTGTTCTCTACAGCAGAGGGTCGGACGAGCGCCGTGACGGCGGTGGGAGCCTCGGCGGTAGCGGCCGGCGGGACCGTCTCGGCCTGCTCGTCGACCTCGGCCTGCGGGTCGACGTCATCACGCTGGCGGTCTCGGTGACATCGTCGACGAGGTTGTCGCGGGCGGCCGGCGCTTCGGTGGTGCCGCGTGCGTCCGTCTCCTCCTGGTGGGCGGAGTCGACCGGTTCTCTGTCGCTGTCGGTCACATCGCCGCGTGAGGATGCAGCGTTCTCGTCCCCGGCTTCCGGCGTGGGCGCACCGTCGGACTCCTCACCGAGGTCCCTGTCCGAGACGAGATCGTCGGATTCTGCATCCGGTGAATCCGAAGCGTCGAGCGGGTCGTCGATGTTCGACCCGCCCGGCTGTGTGGAGGAATCGGCGACGTCGGCCTGGCCCGGCTTCGAGGAGCTGGCCGCACTGCCTGTGCCGCCGACGTTGGTGCTCGATTCTCCGGCGGTGCCGTCCTCACCGGAATCGGCGGCGGCGACCGCCGGTCCCGCCAGCCCGATTCCGAGGGCCACAGCTAATGCACCTACACGGCCGACAAATCTCCCGTAGCCCATCAGCAACCCTCTCAGTCGAATGCGGGACCTCCCACAGACACAGCTGTGGCAAAACTCATCGCCATCCCCGAACGAGATATTGACGACTTCGAAAGGCATAGAACACCACTGTTCATGAATCGTCAAGCAATGCTGCCGGCCTCTGAAGAGATAGCTGATCATTGGACAGTTTTCTAGACAAGCAAACTTATTATCCAGCGCGCATGCGGAATATCGGCGTGTAAAGCAGCTTTACAAGGAGCCTTCTCTCGGGCAGCGAACTTCATTGCCGGCAATCACCGGTATCAAGGGCTTCGCTTCGGCGCGTGGACAGTGCCGGCTCGCCCGCCGTCCTCCCATCGACGCGGGCGCGTCGATTTCAGCGAATGTCATCGCCATGGAAGGTCACTCTGATTCGCATGGCGACCTCGCCGACGGAGCTCCAAGCAAATCCCGGGATCCCGCAGGTCAGGACTCAGGGCCAGAATCAGCAAATCTGGTTGACACAGGTTGGGCCGTTGGGTGCCCTCAGGCGGTTTCAGGGTCGCCGTGCCGGTTCCGGCGCGCCACGTAGTGAGCCGGGCCGAAACAGGTAGTCCACCACTGGCCACGCATCCGCCGTCTCGCCGCAGACTCGCTCCATCGCTACCGGACGGCCGGAGGGGAAACGATCTTGACCATCCACGACATCGCACCGGAGAACATCCTCGAACCCGATCTGCCCACCATCGCCTACGAGCATGCCGCCGGCCCGACCGAGGCGCATCGGCTCATCGCCACCGCCCGGGCCCGGGGGCCGCTCGCGATGGGGCCGCACGGCCCCGAAGCGCTGACGTACGAGGCGGTACGCATCGTGTTGCGCGACGACCGCTTCCGGATACCCGAAGGAGTCGCGCTCGCCGCGCAGGGTGTCACCTCCGGCGAACTGTGGGACATCGTCGTCAAGGGACTGCTGAGCCTCAACGGTGAGGAGCACCACCGCCAACGGCGGCTGGTGGCCAAGGCTTTCACGCCGCGTGCGGCGGGGCGCCTGCGGAACACCTGCTCGGAGATCATCGCCGGCCTGGTCTCGGGCGTCGAGCGGCGCGGACGGTGCGACGCGGTGGCCGATATCGCCAGGCACTACCCGATCCCGGTCATCTGTGAGCTGCTGGGCACCCGGCGTCAGGACTGGAATCTGTTGTCCGCCTGGGCTGATGACATCTTCAAGGTCTTCGACTGGAACGTGGTGGAAGACGGACCCGTGATCGTGCGGGCCTGGCGGGCGCTGGAGGCCCACCTGGAGGACATGGTCGACGGCCGCCGCGAGTCTCTGACCGACGACCTGCTCTCGGACATGATGCGTGCCGAGGTCGACGGCGACCGCCTGTCCCATGACGAACTGCTCACCCTCGCGGCGACGCTGCTGATGGCGGGCACCGACACCACTCGCAACCAGCTCGCCGCCGCGCTGGAGGTGTTCTGCGACCATCCCGAGCAGTGGGCGATGCTCGCTGCACATCCCGAGCTGGCACCGGCGGCCGTCGAGGAGGTGATGCGGTACTCCCCCGTCATCTTCACCACGGTGCGGGTCGCCGTCGAGGATGTCGAGCTCGCCGGATACACCGTGCCTGCAGGCACTCTGGTGATCGCCAACACCGCCTCGGCGAACCGTGACGCCGCCGTCTACCCCGACCCCGACCGGTTCGACATCACCCGCCGTGACGCTTGCCCAATGTTGACCTTCGGCGGCGGCGTGCACTACTGCCTCGGCGCGCATCTGGCCCGCATCGAACTCGCCGAGGCGCTGACCACCATGGCACGGCGGATGCCGGGCATCCGCAGGGACGGACCGTGCGCGTGGAAGACCCTCACCGGGATCAGCGGGCCCGCGTCGTTACCGATCGCCTTCGGTGACCGCTAACCTGGACAGCGTCTGCCAATTGCGCGGTGAGGGAGGGTCAACCGCGAGATGCGCCGGTCCGGCCGAGATAATGGCCGGCGTGGCATCGAGAGTTCTGTTTCTGGTCAACGAGCACATGGCTACCGAGGCCCTGCTGGGAGACGCGTTCGCCGAGGAGGGCTTCGACGTCGACACGTTCGAGGTGGTGCCCGCCGACCGTGTCGACGATCCCGCCGGCGAGGTGAACTTCCCGGACCCGACCGGCTACGACGTGATCGTTCCGCTGGGTGCGTCCTGGCCCGTCTACGACGAGGCACTGCGCCGCACCTGGGTAGGCACCGAGATGCAACTGCTCCGTGACGCGGCAGAGGCCGGGATCGCGCTGCTGGGCGTGTGCTTCGGTGGCCAACTGCTGGCTCAGGCGTTCGGCGGATCGGTGACACGCGCGCCGCGCCCGGAGATCGGCTGGTACGACGTGCTCAGCGAACGGCCCGACGTGGTGCCCGGTGGACCCTGGTTCCAGTGGCATTTCGACCGCTGGACCCTGCCTCCCGGTGCGACCGAGATCGCGCGGACCCCCAACTCGTCGCAGGCGTTCGTGAGGGGACGCACCCTTGCGCTGCAGTTCCATCCGGAGGTCGATGCCGACCTGATCAAGACCTGGCTGGCCGCCGACCGCGACGGCGACGTGATCGCCGCCGGCTTGGATCACGACGAATTACTCAACCGCACAAGCTATCTCGCCGAAGACACCCGGACGCGGATCCAAACGCTGGTGCGCGGCTTCCTCACCCACGTGGCGGGTCAGCCCCTGCCGAGTTGATGAGCCAGGGCGTCCGCGACGTCGGGGTGCCGGAACCGGTGCCCGGCAGCCAGCAGCTTCGACGGCACCACCCGCTGGCTGGCCTCGGCCAGCTCACGCGCGCCCTGCTCGCCGAGCAGGACCCGCGGTCCCAGCGCCGGGACCGGAAGCAGCGCGGGCCGGTGCAGCACCCGGGCCAGCTCCCTGGTGTAGTCGGCGTTACGGACTGGCTCCGGGCCCACGGCGTTCACCGGCCCGCTGAGCCCGTCGTCGTAGAGCACCCGGTGGTACACGTCGACGAGGTCGTCGAGACCGATCCAGGACAACCACTGCCTGCCGCTGCCCAGCCGCCCGCCCAGACCGGCCGCGAACAGCGGCCGGAGCAGTCGCAGCGTCCCTCCCGCGGCCGCCTGCACGATGCCGGTACGCACCGTCGCCACCCGTAACCCCGCGTCGGAGGCGGGCGCCGTCGCCGCCTCCCAGTCGGTGACCACGTCGGCCAGGAAACCGTCGCCGCGGCTGCTGTCCTCGGTCAGCAGGGTGTCGCCCCGGTCGAAACCGTAGATCCCGATCGCCGAGGCGCTGATGAACGTGCGGGGCCCGTTGGGCGCCGACGCCGCGGACGCGGCGAGCAACCTCGTCGGCTCGATCCGGCTGTCGCGGATCGCGGCGCGGTGCGCATCGGTGAATCGACCCGCGATGGACGCCCCGGCGAGGTGCACGACCGCGTCGACGCCGGTGAGCAGATCGGCCGCAGGGTTCCGCGGATCCCAGTGCCGCTCGTCCCCGCCGCGCGCCGGCGTCCGCACCAACCGGATCACCCGGTGACCGCCGGTGCTCAGGAACGCCGACAGCGCCGAGCCGACCAGCCCCGACGCTCCAGAGATCGCCACCACCAGCGGCGCGGCGCCGGCGATCGCCGCCCTGCGGTGCGCGGCCAGGTCGTCGGTGAGCTGGCGCTGCCGGTATACGAACGTCGACCGCAACGCCGCGGCGGGTATCGGGGCCTCGACGCGATCGCGCACCCGGGTTCCGCTGCCGGCGTCGCTGAAGGTGTGGGTGTGCCGCCATCCGCCGAGCACCCGGGGCGGCCACGACGCCGGTCCCTGTGACGAGAGCTCATCGGCGAACTGAGCACCCGCCACGAACGCCGACGGATCGTGGCGCGCCACCCAGCGCAGCCCGCCCGGCAGACCGAGCACCGCCACCCCATCGGCGAGCGACGACGCCTCCGAGATCACCGTCATCGGCTGCCACGGCGGCACCAGCCGGCGCATCGCGCCCGGGCGGGTGTGCCACTGCCAGACCTCGTCGCGGGGGTGGTCGACGATGCAGTCGTACTCGATGCCCATGGCGCTCCCGGGGGTAGGGGTTGTCGGTAGGCATTCGGTGCCGGCGCCGGTCCGGATTGCCCGGTACCGGACGAGGGTATTCCCGCGGCGGGACGGTGCCATGGCCGACAGGAAACGGACTTTCCGAGACCGCCGAGAAGCGGGTCGGCTACTGGCGCGCGACCTGTGCCGGTACCGGGGCCGGCCCGATGTGCTCGTACTCGGCCTGGCCCGAGGCGGGGTCCCGGTCGGCCGCGAGGTCGCCGACGCCCTGTCCGCGCCGCTGGACGTGTGCCTGGTCCGCAAACTCAGCGTGCCGCAGTGGCCCGAGCTCGCGATGGGCGCGCTGACCAGCGGCGACGGGATCGTGCTGAACGAGAATCTCGTCCGCGACCTGGGCGTGGCAGAGAGCGCGCTCAAGGCGGCCATCGAGCGTGAGACCGCCGAACTGCACCGGCGCGAAGAGGTCTATCGCGGTGATCGTGGACCCCTGGTGCTGTCGGGCAGCGCGGTGATCCTCGTCGACGACGGCATCGCCACCGGCGCCAGCATGATCGCGGCCGTGCGAGCCGTGCGGCGGGCCGGGGCCAAAGAAGTGATCGTCGGGGTCCCGGTCGGGCCGGCGTCGGTGTGCCGCCGGTTACGCGAGGAGGCCGACGAGGTGGTGTGCTCGACGATGCCCGCCGATTTCCACGCCGTCGGACAGGTTTACGCGGACTTTCATCAGGTCAGCGATGACGAGGTTCGGGAACTGCTGACCGCGTGAAGTCGCCGCTCACTGCCTCGGGGACTCGTCGTCGGAGTCCACCGCAGCCGGCTCGACAGGTTCGTGATCCACCGGTTCGCGCTCCACGTCGACCGCGAGCGTGTCGTCGGTCGGCGCCTCGTCGTAGTCCTGCGCCAGCGGCGCCTCGTCGGGATAGTCCTCGACGTACTCGGTCTCCGGTTCATCGGAATCCATTGCCGCAGGGGCGGTTTCATCGGACTTGCGGTTAGAGCGATCGCGCAGCGCGTCGACGATCAACAGGATGACGCCGACGGCGCTCGCCGCGATGCAGACCCAGGCGATGAGCTCGTTGCTGGTGACGACCGCCATCACCAACGCCGCCAGACCGACGACGGCGAGCACGAGCGCGACGATCAACATGAGCCATACCTGAGTGAGAGGGGCACGTGACTAGTTGGCGCCCCGGTTGAACTGGTTGAAGCCACCGTCGTTGCCGGCACCGGAGTCGACCGGAGCGGCCGAGCCGCGCTGGCCGAGTTCCTCGAGCTGGGACTCCAGGTAGGTCTTGAGGCGGGTGCGGTATTCGCGCTCGAAGGTGCGCAGCTGTTCCAGTCGGCCTTCGAGCACCGTGCGCTGCTGGTTAATCGTGCCCATGATCTCGGAGTGCTTGCGCTCGGCGTCGGCCTGCAGGGCGTCGGCCTTCTCCTGGGCCTGGCGCAGCTGAGCCTCGGACCGGCTCTGCGCGTCGGCGAGCATCGCGTCGGCGCGCTGGCGCGCCTCGGTCACCGTGGTCTCGGCGGTCTGCCGCGCCTCGGTGACCATCGCATCGGCCTGAGCGCGGGCATCGGAGAGCATCTTCTCCGACTCGGCCTTGGCGCTGTTGGTCAGGCGGTCCGCGGTGTCCTGAGCCAGGCTGAGAACCTTGGCGGCGCGCAGATGCTGATCCTCGGGAACCGGCGCGGCGGCCTGTGCGGGCGCCGCCTCGTAGGTGGTCTCGGGAGCCGGTGCGGTTTCGGGCTCGGCCTCGTAGACTGGCAGCGTCTGCGTCGGCTGGGCAGCTCCTTCGCCGGCGCGCGCCGAAGCGAGCTCCTGCTCCAGCTCGGCGACCCGCTGACGACAGTCGCTGTTCTCTTCGATGAGGCGGGACAGCTCGTTTTCGACGAGGTCGAGGAACGCATCAACCTCATCCTCGTTGTAGCCGCGCTTGCCAATGGGTGGCTTGCTGAACGCCACGTTGTGCACGTCGGCAGGAGTGAGCGGCATTGTCTGCCCCCTTGAAGTCTGGACCGTCAATTGATCTCGAAGTGTAAAGCCTTGCTGCAACGTAACTGGCGTCCATCCTGTCACACCAGACCCGGCGGTTGCAGGCGAGGTCGATAATTAAACCGATATTCCACCCCCTGCGGGCACGCCGAAGACCCGGCGCGGCCGGTCCGCCGGCTGCAAACCTGAGTTCAGGCCGCCGCCCCGAAGGCGAGCTGCATGCCGATGAACGCAACGAGCAGCAGCACCATGATCGACAGATCGAACCGCACCGCACCGATCGTGAGCTGCGGTATCAGCCGTCGCAGCAGCTTCACGGGCGGATCGGTGAGCGTCATGATGATCTCCAGAATGACCACCGTCGCCCCACGCGGATGCCAATCACGGCTGAAGGAGCGGATGAACTCGACCACGACCCGGGCAATCAGCAGGAGCCAGAACACGAACAGCGCGAAACCCAGGATTTCGAAGAAGAGCGCCAACGAAGCCGACCTCACTCAGGCAGATGTGTGACCTTGACTACAGACTGCGACGCAGCCTGAGTCGCCTCGAGCCGACAACGCCCGCGCGACGCCGCCAGCCTACCCGGGTTGACGGGCAGGGCTACTGGTAGGCGTAGAAGCCGGCCTCGGCGATGCGCCGCCGCTGTTCGGCGGTGACGTCGACATCGGCGGGCGAGAGCAGGAACACCTTGGTGGCAACCTTGTCGAACGAGCCGCGCAGCGCGAAGGCCAGGCCCGCCGCGAAGTCCACCAGCCGCTTGGCGTCGGCGTTGTCCATCGAGACCAGGTCCATGATCACCGGGGTGCCGTCGCGGAAGCGCTCACCGATGGTGCGTGCCTCGCTGTAGTCCTTCGGCCGAAGCGTGGTGATCTTGGCCAGCGGGCTGCCGGCTTCGAACAGCTCGGCCATTCCGCGCGGGTCCATCGCCAGAGCACCGCGGGTCGAACCCCGCATGCCGCCGAAACGCGGTGGGGTGCGGTCGAATTCGCGCGGACCGCGCATCCGGGCGTCGAACCGGGCATCGTCGAAACCGCCGCGGTAGGCGGCCGGCTCATCGTATTCGCGGCGGCGGTCGTCGGCCGGGCTGTCATATCCGCGGGCGTAGCCCTCGTCCTCGAAGCGATCCTCGCGGGGACGGCGGTAACCGCGCACGGGGGCGCGGTCGTCGTCCTCGTAATAGTCGTCCTCATAGTCGTCCATCGGCGCCATACCGAAGTAGGCCTTGACTTTGTGCAGTGTGCTCATTGTGAGGACCCTTCGTGCGGAGAAGACTCAGGAAAGTGCGGCAAGTTTGGTGTCTGTGATGACTGTGTGACTCGTGTGACTACTGCCGGTGACGTTAGCGGGCGCGATCCCAGTAGCGCGGTACCGACACGCACACAAGTGGATCCGTGTCGGATTGCCGCCTCCAGGTCACCGGACATTCCGGCGGAGAGCCCGAGGCGCTGCCGATAACCGGCCTGTATCCGGTCGCGTTCTCGTTCCAACCGCGCGAACGCCTCGCCGGCGTCGGCGTTCAGCGGCGGGATGGCCATCAGCCCGACGAACTCCAACCCGCCTGCCCCGTCGATGGCGGCGCAGAGCTCGTCGATGCGGTCCGAGGCTGCGACGTCGACTCCGCCCCTGGATTCGTCCCCGTCGAGGCTGACCTGCAGATAGACCCGCAACGGCGCGGTCCGACCGCCCTCGTCAAGCGCTTCTGCGGCTGCCCGGTCCAGGGCCGCGATCACCTTGGCGCTGTCGACCGAGTGCGCCGCATACGCCCACCGCGCGACCGAGCGCGCCTTGTTTCGCTGGATCCGTCCGATCATGTGCCACTGGACCGGCGCGCCGCCGACGAGCGTGTCGACCTCGGCGAGTTTCGCGGCCGCTTCCTGGTCGCGGGATTCGCCGAACGCCGGGCAACCCAGCCGGTACAGCGCCGCGACGTCGGCAGCAGGGAAGAACTTCGTGACCGGGAGCAGTTCGATGTCGTCGGCGTCGCGACCGGCGGCCTCGGCGGCGCGCGCGACGCGCTCCCGCAACCCGTCCAGTGCCCGGCCAAGCTCGGCTTCGCGTGTCACGACGTCGGCTCCAGCCAGATCACCGATGCCATGCGCCCCGTCGGGGCATCGCGGCGGTGACTGAACAGATTCGGATCGTCGACCGTGCAGCGCGGATCGACATCGACCGACCGCACCCCGAGCGAGTGCAGCTGAGTCACGAGGCCCGCGCGCAGATCGAGCCCGGGCGTGCCGCGGGACGTGCTCGTTCGGCTGCCCGGCAACGCCCGCTCGACCTCGGCGGCCATCGCTTCGGGCACCTCGTAGTTACGGCCACTGACCGCGGGTCCGAGCAGCACCGACACGTCCTCGACGTGCGCTCCGGCGTCGGTCATCACCTTCAGCGTCCGCGCGACGATGCCCGCGGCGGCGCCGACCCGTCCGGCATGCACCGCCGCGACGACGCCGGCGCGTGCGTCGGCCATCAGCACCGGCACACAGTCAGCGGTCACCACGGCCAGCGCCAGTCCCGGGGTGGTGGTCACCAGACCGTCGGTGGCGTCAAGCGTCTCCTCGCCGCGGTCGACGACCGCGACGTTGGCGCTGTGCACCTGGTTCATCCAGACGATGCCGCCCTCCAACCCGAGCGTCGCGGCGAGCCGGCGCCGGTTGGCGGCAACCGCCTCCGGGTCGTCACCGACATGATCCCCGAGGTTGAAGGACGCGAACGGCGGTTTGGACACACCACCCGCCCGGGTGGTGGTCACGCGCCTGACCGTGAAGACCACGGACTGCGGGCCGGTCAGTGGCGCATGAACGGCGGCACGTCGACGTCGTCGTCCGAGATGCCGTCATCGCCGCCGCCGATCCGCACCGTCGCACCGTTGGTGTGCCCGGCCGGCACGCTCGCCGGATCGGACGGCTCGAAGATCGACGAGTTCACCCGTCCCGCCTTGCCCGGGGCGATCGGCTGGGCCGGCGCGGCCGCCGGGACCGCCTCGCCGGTGACCGGCACACGGCCCGGACCCGCCGCGTCGAAGCCGGCCGCGATGACCGTGACCCGGACCTCGTCGCCGAGCGAGTCGTCGATGACGGTGCCGAAGATGATGTTGGCGTCGGGGTGCGCGGCGTCTTGAACCAGCGAGGCGGCCTCATTGATCTCGAACAGGCCGAGGTCGCTGCCGCCCGCGACCGACAGCAGCACGCCCTGAGCGCCCTCCATCGAGGCCTCCAGCAGCGGCGAGTTGATCGCGATCTCGGCGGCCTTGAGCGCACGGCCGTCACCACGCGCCGAACCGATGCCCATCAGCGCGGTGCCCGCGGAGCTCATCACGCCCTTGACGTCGGCGAAGTCCACGTTGATCAGACCCGGGGTGGTGATCAGGTCAGTGATGCCCTGCACGCCGTTGAGCAGCACCTCGTCGGCGCTGCGGAACGCGTCCATCAGCGACACCGCGGCGTCGCCCATCTGCAGCAGCCGGTCGTTCGGGATGACGATCAGCGTGTCGCAGCTCTCGCGCAGGGCCTGGATGCCGTTCTCGGCCTGGTTGCTGCGCCGCTTGCCCTCGAACGAGAACGGCCGGGTCACCACGCCGACGGTCAACGCACCGAGCTTGCGCGCGATCGACGCCACGACGGGAGCGCCGCCGGTGCCGGTGCCGCCGCCCTCACCGGCGGTGACGAACACCATGTCGGCGCCGCGCAGCAGTTCCTCGATGTCGTCCTTGGCGTCCTCGGCGGCCTTGCGGCCGACCTCCGGGTCCGCACCCGCGCCGAGACCGCGGGTCGAATCGCGGCCGACGTCGAGTTTGACGTCGGCATCGCTCATCAACAGCGCCTGCGCGTCGGTGTTGATCGCGATGAACTCGACGCCCTTGAGACCCTGTTCGATCATCCGGTTGACGGCGTTGACGCCACCGCCGCCGATGCCGACCACCTTGATCACAGCGAGGTAGTTATGCGGGGGGGTCATGGAGTGCCCTTCCTGCCTGGTTGCCTGTCTGGAAACGGATAACCGCTGGAGCAAACCCTCAACCTCAACCAGAGGCTTAGAGTTATGTCAAGTTGTTCCGCGCAACCAGAACGTTAGGGGTGGTCACCGCGCTCACCGGTCAGGCGCGCCGAAACGACACGACAAAAATCCATGATTGCGGCGGTCGTCACTATTTGACGGTGGGCAGGTCCGGGCTGGACACGTCGTAGACCTGGCCGGGCTGGGTCAGCAGCGCCGCCAGCTTGAGCGCCTTCTCGTCGGTGCGGTCGGTGGTCCCCCACACCACGGTGCGCCCGTCGACCAGGGTCAGCGTGATCGCCGCGACCGACGGTGCCGAGACGCGCCCGATCTGACTCGCCACGTCGGGGCGCAGCGAGGTCATCACCTCGAGCGCGGCCCGGGTGGCCGGATCGTTCGGACCGGGGTTTTCGGTGTCCAGATACGGGATGCCCGGCGGCGGCGGGGCCACGGCGAAGTCGACGCCGTCCTTGTCGAACAGGTGCACCCCGTCCGGATAATCCTTGAGCACCACCGGCACCCGCTCGACGAGGGTGACCCGCAACGTGGACGGATACTGCCGCTGCACCCGTGCCGACGCGACCCGCCGGATGCCGGCCACCCGCTCGGCCACAGCGTCGGTGTCGACCTGTAGCAGCGGCGTGCCGGGCGCCACCGCCGCGGCGGCGACGACCTCGTCCTGGGTGACCGCGCCGACCCCGACCACCACGATGGTGCGCACCGACATGATCGGCGTGAAGTACAGCAGCAGGCCCAGGCCGACCACGAGCACCGCGATCAGCGCAGTCCACATCAACACCTTCAGCCCCCGTACCGTGGCGCGGCCGAGTGTCCTGGTCTCCGGCGTCGGGGGGCCCAGGGCGCGCCGCTTGGCCTCCCTGCGGGCCTGCTCGATCGCGGTCGCCCTGGCCTGGGCGGCCCGGCGTTCCTCGCGTTCGCGCCGGGCCCGCCGCCGTGGACCCTCGAAATCCTCTGCGTCGTCCAGGGATTCGGTGGGAGGGTCGTTCTGCGGCGTCGCGGCGGCGTCCTCGGTCGGCTCGGTCATGCCCTGGCGTCCACCTCGGCCAGGATCTCGCGTCCCAGCAGTGTGACGTCCCCGGCGCCCATCGTCACGACGACGTCGCCGGGCCTGACCGCGGCGGCCACCCGCGCGGCGACCGCCGAGAAGTCCGGGATGTAGGTGACCGGCGCGGAGACCGCGTCGGCCACGGTGGCTCCGCTGACCCCGGCCAGCGGTTGCTCCCTGGCGGCGTACACGTCGAGTACGACGACGTGGTCGGCGGCGCTCAGCGCCGCGCCGAACTCCGCGGCGAAAGTCTCGGTGCGCGAGTACAGGTGGGGCTGGAACACCACGATGGCTCGGCCCCGGCCCGCCTGTTCGACGACGGCGCGCAGGGCGGTCAGCGTGGCCCGGACCTCGGTCGGGTGGTGGGCGTAGTCGTCGAAGACACGGACGCCGTTCGCCGTGCCGACCAACTCGAGACGGCGGCGCACACCCTCGAAGCCGGCCAGCCCGTCGAGTACGGCGTCCACGTCGGCACCGGCCTGCCGTGCGGCCAGCAGCGCCCCGAGCGCGTTGAGCGCCATGTGCCTGCCGGGCACTGACAACCGCATCGAACGCGGCCGGCTCTCGTCGGCCAGCCGGATCTCGGCGACCGCGCCGGTGCCCTGCTGGGCCCAGTTCACCAGCGTCGCGTCCAGGCCGGGAGTGCTGCCGTAGCGCAATACCTGCACGCCCGTCCCCGACGCCCGGTCCCCCAGCGCCCGGGCTCCCGGGTCGTCGGCGCAGATCACCAGCGTCCCACCGGCATTGATGCGTTCGACGAACTGGTCGAACACCGCGGTATAGGCCTGCGCACTGCCGAAGAAGTCGAGATGGTCGGCTTCGATGTTGGTGACCACCACGATGTCCGGGCTGTACTCCAGCAGCGATCCGTCGCTCTCGTCGGCTTCGGCCACGAACGTGGGTCCGCTGCCGTGGTGGGCATTGGTGCCGGCCTCGCCGAGGTCACCACCGACGGCGAAGGACGGATCGAAACCGCAGTGCTGCAACGCCACGATGAGCATCGAGGTGGTGGTGGTCTTGCCGTGGGTCCCGGTCACCATCAGGGTGGTGTGCCCGGCCATCAACCTGGCGAGCACGGCGGGACGCAGGATGACCGGGATGCCGCGCCGGTGGGCCTCGACGAGTTCGGGATTGGTCTTCGGGATCGCGGCGTGCGTGGTGACCACCGCGGTGGGTCCACCGGGCAGAATGTCCAGCGCGGACGGGTCGTGCCCGATGCGGATCTGGGCGCCTCGCGCGCGCAGCGCGATCACCCCGCGGGAGTCCTTGGCGTCCGATCCCGACACCATCCCGCCGCGGTCGAGCAGGATGCGCGCGATACCCGACATGCCGGCCCCGCCGATGCCCACCATGTGCACCCGCTGCAGTTCGGCGGGCAGTCCGCCCGGGTGACCGTGCGTGCTCATCACCGGGTCTGCCTCTGCCGGGCGCCGCGCGCCACCTCCAGCGCGATCTCGGCGACCCGCCGGGCCGCGTCCCGGTGGCCGGCCAGCGCGGCGGCCGCCGTCATCGCGGCCAGTGTGTCCGGATCGTTGAGCAGGCCGGGCACCGTCCCGGCGACGAATTCCGGTGTCAGCGAACGGTCGTCGACGACCATGCCGCCGCCGGCCTCGACCACCGGCAACGCGTTCAGCCGCTGCTCGCCGTTGCCGATCGGCAGCGGCACATAGATCGCGGGCAGTCCGACGGCGGTGACCTCGGCGACGGTCATCGCGCCCGACCGGCACACCGCGAGATCGGCCGCCGCGTAGGCGAGATCCATCCGGTCCAGGTACGGCACCGCGACATACGGCGGGGCCCCCGGCTTCGGCGCCGGCAGGTCGATCGTGTTCTTCGGCCCGTGCGCATGCAGTACCGAGATGCCTTGTTCGGCAAGGATTTCCGCGGCGCCCGAGACGGCCCGGTTGAGCGACTGCGCTCCCTGGGAACCGCCGAACACCAGCAGCACCCGGGCGTCGTCGGCGAATCCGAAATGGGCCCGCGCCTGCGCCCGCAGCGCCATCCTGTCCAGCGAGGTGATGGCCTCCCGCACCGGCACCCCGACCACCTCGACGCGCGGCAGCCCGGGATCGGCTACGGCCGCGAGCACCCGCTGCGCCGACCGGGAGCCCAGCTTGTTGGCCCAGCCTGCGCTGGCGTTGGCCTCGTGCACGACAACAGGGACACGCCGGCCCGGTATCAGGGTGCGCGCGGCCAGATAGGCGGGGACCGCGACGTACCCGCCGAACCCGATCACGACGTCGGCGCCGACCTCGTCGAACACCGCCCGGGTCTGGCGCACCGCGCGCCGTATCCGCAACGGCAACCGGAGCAGATCCACCGACGGCTTACGCGGCAACGGCACCGGGGTGATCAGCTCCAGGTGATATCCGCGTTCCGGCACGAGCCGGGTCTCCAGGCCCCGCTGCGTGCCGAGTGCGGTGATCCGCACGCGCGGATCCAGTGCGGTCAGAGCGTCGGCGACCGCCAGCGCGGGTTCGATGTGACCCGCCGTGCCGCCGCCGGCGAGAATGACCGAAATCCCCCGGTCGCTGCGCCCCTGCCCCGCCGGGACCGAGATCCTCCTCACCCGTAACGCTGACCTTCCAGTGTGCGGGCCCGCCGGCCCTGATTTCGCCGGCTCTCACCGTAGCCGCCGGACGGCCGGCCCGACCGCACCGGGTGCCCGCCGTCGGCACGCCGCGACCGGCGCTGCGGCCGCTCGGGGGCCTTCGGCGCCTCGGCCCGGGGCCGCCTGCGCAGCCGGTCGCGCAGCGCCTCGGTGCGCGTCGGCACATACGGTGCCGGCAGCGGCAGCCGCAGCAGCCGGTTGACCCTGTCGTCGCGGCCCGCGCGCAGCGCCGCGACCGCCTCGGGTTCGTGCCGGGCGGCGTTGGCCATGATCCCGATCATCAGCAGCGTGGTGGCAGTAGATGTGCCGCCGGCCGAGATGAGCGGCAGCTGCAGGCCGGTCACCGGCAGCAGACCCACCACGTATCCGACGTTGATGAACACCTGCGACAGGATCCACAGCGTGGCCGTGGCGGTGAGCAGCCGCAGGAACGGGTCGGCGGAGCGACGCGCGATCCGCATGCCGGTATAGGCGAACAACCCGAACAGCAGCAGCAGGCCGACGGCGCCGACGAAGCCGAGCTCCTCGCCGATGATCGCGAAGATGAAGTCGTTGTGGGCGTTGGGCAGGTAGTTCCACTTGGCGGTGCCCTGGCCGAGGCCGTCGCCGAACACGCCGCCGTTGGCCAAGGCGAACCGGGCTTGACGGGCCTGATAGCCGGATCCCTGGGCGTCGGCGGAGGGGTCCAGCCACGACTGCACGCGCGCCGACCGGTAGCCCGCCGACATCGCGAGCACCGCACCGGAGACCAGCACCGCGCCCAGCGAGCTCAGAAACACCCGCAGCGGCAGGCCCGCGTACCAGAGCAGGCCGAGCAGGATCACACCCATCGACAGCGTCTGCCCGAGGTCGGGCTGCGCGACGATCAGCGCCAGCGCGATCACCGCCGCCGGGACCAGTGGGACAAGCATCTCGCGCAGCGACGCATGCTCCATGCGCCGTGCGGCCAGCAGGTGCGCACCCCAGATCGCCAACGCGATCTTGGCCAGCTCCGACGGCTGCATGGAGAACCCGGCCACCACGAACCAGCCGCGAGAACCGTTGGCCACCTTGCCGATACCAGGGATCAGCACGAGGACCAACAGCACGACGGAGACTGCGAAGCCCGCGAAGGCGAACCGCCGCATCACCGCGACCGGCATCCGGAGCGCGACGTAGAACGCGAGCAGCCCGATCGCCGTCCACAGCAGCTGTTTGCCGAACACCGCCCAGGGCGAGCCCTCGAAATCGTAGGAGTACACGCCTGACGCCGACAGCACCATCGTCAGACCCATGGTGATGAGCAGCGCGGTGACCGCGACGATGAGGTGGAACGACGTCATCGGCCGTCCGAGCCAGGCCCCGACGCGGGTGCGTGGGATCGGCAGGGCGGCCTCGGCTGCCGACGTGCCTCCGGTGACCGCCTGCGGGTCGGCGGCCGGGTGCGCGCGACGGTGGCGCAGCCGGTCGAGGATGCTGCTCACGTGCGCCCGTTACCGGGTCGCTGAGCGGACCGCGGCGGCGAACGCGTCGCCGCGGTGGCCGTAGCCGGTGAACTGGTCGAACGATGCTCCCGCCGGCGCGAGCAGCACCGTGTCGCCGGGCCTGGCCAGGCTCCGCGCGGCGTCGACCACGGCCGCCATCAGCGCGTCGGCCGGCGATTGCTCCGCGCCCGGGGCCACTCGAGTCACACGAGTAACACCCGCCTCATCTTTCTCAAGCATCACAGAATCCTCCCCCGTCACAACCTCGACCACGGGGACATCCGGTGCGTGTCGCGATAACGCGTCGCCGACGACGGCGCGGTCCTGCCCGATCAGCACGACACCGGCCAGCCGATCGACGGTCGCGGCCACCAGTTCGTCGACGGACGCACCCTTGAGCAGGCCGCCGGCCACCCACACCACCCGCGGGAACGCGGTGATCGAGGCCTGTGCGGCGTGCGGATTGGTGGCTTTGGAGTCATCGACGTAGGTGATGCCGTCGGCGACGCCGACGACCTCGGCGCGGTGCCTACCCACCCGGAACGACGCCAGTGCCGCGGCGATCGCGGCGGCCGGGACATCGACCGCCCTGGCCAGAGCAGCCGCGCCGAGCGCGTCGAGCACTCCGACCGGGGCGGCGACCGGAATCGTGCCGACATCGGCGAGCGCCACGGCGTCGCCGAAGGCGTTGTCGACCAGCATGCCGTCACGGACCCCGAGCTCCCCCGGACCGGGCTCCCCCAGCCGGAACCCGGCCTTCACCGGCGCCGGCGCGTCGGCCAGCAGGCCCGCGGCGACCGCGTCGTCGAGGCCTGCCACGGCCACCCGGCCGGTGAGCGCACGAGCCTTGTCCGCCGCATAGGCGGCCATCGAGCCGTGCCAGTCCAGGTGATCCTCGGCGACGTTGAGCACCACGCCGGCCTCGGGCCGCAGGGACGGGGCCCAGTGCAGCTGGAAACTGGACAGCTCGATGGCCAGCACATCGGCAGGCCGGTCCAGTTGCGAGAGCACCGGGTCGCCGATGTTGCCGCACAGCACCGCCCGCCGGCCCGCGGCCTCGAGCATTTCGTGCAGCATCGAGGTCGTCGTGGTCTTGCCGTTGGTGCCGGTCACCACCAGCCACTGTCTCGGCGGCCCGAACCGGCCGGACCGGTCCAGCCGCCAGGCCAGCTCGACGTCTCCCCACACCGGCACGCCCCCGGCGGCCGCGGCGACGGGAATCGGCGCGGTCGGCGGAATGCCGGGGCTGACGACAACGAGGTCGAAGTCAGCGATCCGGTCGACCGCATTGGCCGGGTCGAGCACCTCGACGCCACGCTGCGCGGACGCGGTCAGCGCGTTCGGGCTGTCGTCGGTGAGTGTCGCGCGGGCCCCGAGAGGCGTCAGTGCGGCCAGCACCGCACGTCCGGTGATCCCGGCTCCGACGACCAGTACGGCCGCTCCGGGTGAGATCGGCTGCATGTCAGGCTCCGACGGTGGTCAGCCACTCGCTGTAGAACAGCGCCACGCCCAGCCCGCAGGCGATGGCGGTGAGCAGCCAGAACCGGATGATCACGGTGGTCTCGGCCCAGCCCACCAACTCGAAGTGGTGGTGGAACGGCGCCATCCGGAACACCCGGCGCCCCGTCGTGCGGAACGCGAGGATCTGCACGACCACCGAGGTCACCTCGGCGACGAACAGCGCACCCAGCACCACGGCCAGCATCTCGGTGCGGCTGGTCACCGACAGGCCCGCGATGATGCCGCCGAGCGCCAGAGAGCCGGTGTCCCCCATGAAGATCTTCGCCGGCGCTGCGTTCCACCACAGAAATCCGATGCAGGCGCCGGCGGTGGCGGCCGCGATGATCGCGAGGTCCAGCGGATCGCGCACGTTGTAGCACCCGACGCCGGGGCTGGTGGCGCACGCGTTGCGGAACTGCCAGAACGTGATGAGCACGTAGGCCGCGCACACCATCGCCATCGCGCCGGCGGCCAGACCGTCGAGGCCGTCGGTGAAGTTGACCGCGTTGGACCAGGCGCTGACCACGACGACGCAGAACAGCACGAACACCGCGGGCGCGAGCGTCACGGTGGCGATCTCGCGGACGTAGGACAGTTCGGCGCTGCCCGGGGTCAGCCCGTCGGCATTGCGGAACTGCAGCGCGAGCACGCCGAACAGCACGGCGGCGACGAGGATGCCCACGGTCTTGGCGGTCTTGTTCAGCCCCAGGTTGCGGGCGCGCCGCAGTTTGATCAGATCGTCGAGGAAGCCGACGACACCCAGCGCGGTGGCCAGCCCGAGGACCAGCAGGCCCGACGCCGACGGGCCCTTGCCGTCCATGACCACTCCGACCAGGTGGGTGCCCAGGTAGCTCGCCCACATGCCGGCCAGGATCGCGACGCCGCCCATCGACGGGGTGCCGCGCTTTTTGTGGTGGCTGGGCGGGCCGTCCTCGCGGATCTCGTGGCCGAATCCCTGCCGGGTGAACAGCCGGATCAGCACCGGGGTCAGCAGGATCGACACCGCCAGCGCGATCGCGACGGAGATGAGTATCTGTCTCATCGATCACCATCGCGGGCGATGTCGGCGGCCAGCGCGTCGGCCAGCCCACCCAGGCCGGCGGAGTTGGACGCCTTCACCAGCACGACGTCGCCGGGCCGCAGCTCGGCCCGCAGCAGCTCCAGCGCGGCGTCGGTGTCGGGCACCGGGGTCGCCTCGGAGCCCCACGATCCCTCCATGACCGCCCCGTGCAGCATGGCGCGCATAGGCCTCCCGGATCCGACGACGATGAGTCGAGAGACATCTAAGCGCACCGCCAGCCGGCCGATGCGGTCATGCTCGGTAATCGAGTCGTCACCGAGCTCGGCCATCTCGCCGAGCACCGCCCAGCTGCGGCCTTCGTCGCCCCGGCTCATCCATGCCAGAGCTTTGAGCCCGGCGCTCATCGATTCCGGGTTGGCGTTGTAGGCATCGTTGATGATCGTGACGCCGTCGGCGCGGGTGCTCACCTGCATCCGGTGCCGGGACACGGGCCCGGCCGCGGCGAGCGCCTCGGCCACCTGGTCGAGCGTCGCGCCGCACTCGAGCGCGACCGCGGCCGCGCACAGCGCGTTGGACACCTGGTGGTCGCCGTGCACCGCGAGGGTGACGGGCACCTGTTTGCCGCCGGCGTGCAGGGTGAAGCTGGGACGGGCCAGCGGGTCGAGGGTGACACCGTCGGCGCGCAGATCGAGCGCGTCGGCGCCGCGGCCCACCCGCACCACGCGCGCGGCGGTCTTGTCCGCCATCGCGGCCACGAGAGGATCGTCGGCGTTCAGGATCACCACACCGGACTTCGGAACAGATTGCGGTAGTTCGGATTTCGTCGCCGCGATGATCTCACGCGAACCGAACTCGCCCAGATGGGCGGTGCCGACGTTGAGCACCGCGGCGATCGACGGCCGCGCGATGCGGGCCAGCGCGGCGATGTTGCCCGGGTGGCGCGCCGACATCTCCAGCACCAGGAAATCGGTCGAGCGGCCGGCTCGCAGCACCGTCCACGGGTGTCCGAGTTCGTTGTTGAACGAGCCGGGCGGGGCGACCACCTCACCCAGTCCAGACAGCACCGCGGCGATCAGGTCTTTGGTCGAGGTCTTCCCCGACGAGCCGGTGATGCCGATGATCTTCAGCCCGCCTGCGACCAGCTCGGCCGCGACGGCGGCGGCCAGCCGGGCCAGCGCGGCCAGCACCGCGGCCCCGGAGCCGTCGACGTCGTGCTCGAGCACGCCGGCGGTGCCGCCGGCCGCGGGATCCGGGCGCACCGGGTCGACCACGATCGCGGGCACGCCGACGGGGCGTGCCGCCAGCACCGCGACGGCACCGGCGGCGATCGCGTCGGCGGCGAAGTCGTGGCCGTCGGTGCGGGCTCCCGGCAGTGCCAGGAACAGGCCGCCCGGTGTCACGGCGCGGGAATCGAACTCGACGGTGCCGGTGACGGTGGTCGCCGCGGCGTCCTCGGCGGAGACGTCGGCCAGGCGGCCGCCCACGATCTCGGCGATCCGGGCCACAGAGAGCTCTATCACCGCTGCACCTCCTGCGTGCCCAACGCCTGCAGCGCCGCCGCAAGCTCGTCACGGTCGTCGAACGGCCGCGTGTGCCCGCCGCTGGTCTGCCCGGCCTCATGCCCCTTACCGGCGATCAGCACGACGTCGCCGGGCCGGGCCCACGCCACCGCGTGGTCGATCGCGGCCCGCCGGTCGCCGATCTCGACCACCTCGGCGCGCAGACCCGACGCGCCGGACATGATCGCCGCCCGGATCGCAGCGGGGTCCTCGTCCCGGGGGTTGTCGTCGGTGACGACCACCAGGTCGGCGATCTCGGCGGCCACCCGTCCCATCGGCTCGCGTTTGCCCGCGTCACGGTTGCCGCCGGCGCCGAACACCACTGCGAGCCGACCCTCGCTCTGGTCACGCAGCGTACGCAGTACCGCTTGCAGCGCCCCCGGCTTGTGGGCGTAGTCCACGAGCGCCAGGAACTGCTGGCCACGGTGCACCGACTCCAGCCGGCCGGGCACGGTCGCGTCGCGCAGCCCCGGGGAGGCCTGATCGGGTGACACGCCGACGGCGTCGAGGAGCGCCACGGCCAGCAGGCAGTTGGCCACGTTGTAACGGCCCGGCAGCCCGATCTCCAGACCGTGGTGCACCCCCGCGGGGTCGACGGCGACGAAATCCTGCACCCCGCCCGCGGCCGCCCGGAGCTGCTCGACGCTCCAGTCCGCGGCGCCGGTAGTGCTGACGGTGACCGGCCGGTGCGCGCGCGCGGCCATCGCCGCGCCCCACTCGTCGTCGATGCAGATCACCGACTGCGCGGCGTGCGTCGGCGACGCCGGGTCGAACAGCCGCGCCTTGGCCTCGAAGTAGTCCTCCATCGTCGGATGGAAGTCCAGGTGGTCGCGGGACAGGTTGGTGAACCCGCCGACGGCGAAGGACACACCGTCGACCCGGCCGAGGCTCAGCGCGTGACTGGATACCTCCATCACCACCGTGTCCACCCCGCGTTCGAGCATGGTGGCCAGCAGCGCCTGCAGGTCCGGGGCCTCCGGCGTGGTCAGGCTGCCGGGCTGGTGGTGCCCGTCGACGCGCACCCCGACGGTGCCGATCAGGCCGGCGACGCGGCCCGCCGCACGCAGACCCGCCTCGACCAGATACGTGGTGGTGGTCTTGCCCGAGGTCCCGGTGACGCCGATGACCCGCAGTTTCTCCGAGGGACGGCCGTACACGGCCGACGCGAGTTCGCCGAGAACGGTCCGGGGCTGCGGATGCACCAGAACCGGGACGTCGAGCGCGCCACCTGAGCCACCGCCGACGGCGATCTCGTCGAGACCTGCGGCGTCGGTGAGCACGGCGACCGCGCCCCGATTCACGGCGTCGGCGGCGTAGCGGCCGCCGTGCGCGCGGGCGCCGGGCAGCGCGGCGAACAGATCACCGCGCCGCGCGTCCTGTCCCCGCAACGTCACACCGGTGACCGGGGTCTCGGGTACCGCAGACGCTCCGGCGGGAAGCCGCACCTGTAGTCCGGCGACCGAATCGGCCAGCACGCCGAAGGCGAGGCCGGCGGGATGACTGGGGCGCAGATTCATGGCCATGACACAGTACCGATCTCGCCGGGCGGCATCCGCAATGCGTTGGTGGTCCGACCGGTGTCAGCCCGCCTGCAGCGTGAGCGGCGCACCGGGGTCCGGGGACAGCGGCACGTTCTCCCGCTGCAGCAGCCAGGACGCGATGTTGTGGAACAGCGGAGCCGCCGACGAGCCGGGCGATCCGTCCGCCGCGCGGTGGGGGGCGTCCAGCATGACGCCGATGACGTAGCGCGGATCGTCAGCGGGCGCCATGCCGGCGAAAGTGATCCAGTAGACGTCGTCGTAGTAGCAGCCGCACGCGGGGTTGATCTGCTGGGCGGTGCCGGTCTTTCCGGCGATCTGGTAGCCCTCGACGGCGGCCTGCGGGCCGGTGCCCTGCTGGACGCCGCGGGGGTCGCGCTGCACCACCGACCGGAACATGTCGCGCACCGTGCGCGCGGTCTGGGCCGAGACCACCCGGATACCGTCGGGGCGCGGTTCCTCGGTGCGGGTGCCGTCCGGTGCGACGGTGTTCTTGATGATGCGCGGCGGTACGCGGACACCGTCGTTGGCGATGGTCTGATAGATGCCCGTCATCTGCAGCAGAGTCATCGACAACCCCTGTCCGATGGGCAGATTCGAGAACGTGCTGCCGGACCACTGGTCGATGGGCGGCACCAGACCGGCGCTCTCGCCGGGCAGACCGACCCCGGTGCGCTGCCCGAGCCCGAACATCTCCAGCATCTCGGCGAAGCGCTCCGGCCCGAGGCGCTGGGCCAGCATCAGCGTGCCGACGTTGGAGGACTTACCGAACACGCCGGTGGTGGTGTAGGGCATGACGCCGTGCTCCCACGCGTCGCGGACCGTCACCCCGCCCATGTTGATCGAGCCCGGCACCTGCAGGACCTCATCGGGGTTGGTGAGACCGTTCTCGATCACCGCCGCCGCGGTGATCATCTTGTTCACAGAACCCGGTTCGAACGGCGAGGACACCGGCAGGTTACCCAGCTGCCGTTCCTGCTGACGGCTCAGATCCTGTGCCGGGTTGAAGGTGTTGTCGTTCGACATCGCCAGCACCTCACCGGTTTTCGCGTCGAGCACGACGGCCGACGCATTCTTGGCGCCGGAGGCGTCCTTGGCGAGCTGCACCTGTTGCTGCACGTGGAACTGGATGTCGTCGTCGATGGTGAGGGTGACCGTGGACCCGTTGACCGCGTCGTGGCGGTTGCGGTAGCTGCCGGGGATGACCACGCCGTCGGAACCGCGGTCGTAGGTCACCGAACCGTCGGTGCCTGCGAGCACCGAGTCCAGCGAGTCCTCCAGACCCAGCAGACCGTGCCCGTCCCAGTCGATGCCCCCGATGATGTTGGCCGCCAGCACCCCGCCGGGGTACTGGCGCATGTCCTGGCGTTCGGAGCCGACCTCGGGGAACTCGGTGGTGATCGCGTCGGCAATCGCCGGATCGACCGCACGGGCGAGGTACACGAACGTCTCGTTGCTGCGGAGCTTCTTCAACACCGTTGCGGTGTCGGGCTTGCCGCCGAGCCGGGAGGACACCGCCTCGGCGATGTCCTTCAGCCGGGCCTGCGGGTCGGGCGCGTCCGAGGACTTCAGCTCCTCGTTCTTGGCGAACGCCTCCTCCAGCTGCTTGCGCACGCGGACCGGCTGGAAGGTCAGCGCCCTGGCTTCGATCGTGAAGGCGAGCTTGTCGCCGTTGCGGTCGACGATGGAGCCGCGCACCGCCGGGTCGATATCGGTGACCTTGAGCTGGCCCGCCGCCTCGGCGCGCAGCCCTTCGGCGCGTGGCACCTGCAGTGTGAACAGCTGCGCGGCCGCGACGACCAGCAGCAGGAAGATCACCGCGTTTCCGGTGCGGTGCCGGAACACGAAAGACGCACTGCGCAAACCGCTCTGGGTCGCAGCCTGGCGGGTGCGCCGGGACCGGGCCGAGCGTTCCTGATTCGGCGCCGTGGCGAGCGTCTTTCCCGGCGTCTTGGCGGGCGTCGCCGCGCGGGCGCGGCGCTTGTCGCGACTCACGCCGGCGCTCCGGGCACGGCGACCGGGGGTGCCGGTAGCTGCGGACCCGGAACCGTCCCCGGAGCCGCCCCGGCCGGTGGCGGCAGGTGTGACGGGACGGCGTCGACCGGGGTGACGGGTCCCGGCGTCGGGAACTGACCTGAGACAGCATGCGGCACTTCGGCGTTCGGGTCGCCTCCCGGCGCCGTGAGCGGTAGTGCGGGAGCGGTGCCGGGAAGCACAGGTTGGGCGCCCGGCAGCGCGGGCGACGGGGCCGTCGAGGGCAACCGGACCGGCACCTCGAGGGGTTCCACCACGCGCGGCGCGGGCGGCGCGGGCGGGGCCGGCTCGGGCAGCGGCGCGTTCAACGGCGGCGGCGGAACCCCTTCTGCCGGTTTGGGAGTGCCCACCACGACCCAGTTCCCGGCCGGGTCCTGCACCAGGTGCGCGGTGTCACGGGACGGGATCATCCCGAGGTTGCGGGCGGCCTCGGCCAGCGCGGGTGCGGCCTGGGCCGCAAGCACGTCACGTTCGAGCGCTTCCTTCTGTTGCATCAGAGCCTGGTTGACCTGCCGGGCGTTGCCGAGTTGGTAGGAGCGTTCGGCGGCATCGGTGGACAGCCACAGCGTCACGCCCAGCCCGACCCCGAGGGCGCCGATGATCAGCACGACGAACGGCACCCGCGCGACCAGCCGCCGCGGGTTGAGGTCGACCCCTGCCAGCCGGACCAAGATGCGCTGGCGCAGCGGCGGCTTGACGACCTTGGGCGCCTTGGCCTTTCGCGCCTTGGCGCGGGCTTTGGCCTGGCTGGCGCTCTTCGGCCGCGCAGGCAGGTCCTTGGTGCGGGCGATCGGGGTGGTGCGCGGCGCCGAACGCTGCGGCCGCGGATCCCGCGTCGGCTTGCGCCCACGGGGCTGCGCCTCGACCGGCACCCGCCTGCTCTCGCGCGCTCCCCTGCGCGTGTCTGCGGATTTCACCGTCTCCCGGGAAGACCGGGCGGACCGCGCCGACCGGGACGCGGAGTGCTCGGTCTTGCGCGTCGGCTTCTTCGCCTTCATCGCTGCTGTCCCCCAACTTTCTCCAATGCGCGCAACCGGACCGGGGCGCTTCGCGGATTACGGCTGACCTCCTCGTCGTCGGCACGTTCGGCGCCCCGCGTCAGCGCGACGAATCTCGGGCCGTGCCCGGGAAGTTCGACGGGCAGGCCGGGCGGTGTGCGCGACGCGGTGGCGGCGGCGAACTCGGTCTTGACGATCCGGTCCTCCAGGGACTGGTAGGCCATCACCGCGATCCGGCCGAGCGGACGCAGCACCTCCAGCGCGGAGGGGATAGCCAGCCGCAGCGAGTCCAACTCGGCGTTGACCTCGATGCGCAGCGCCTGGAAGGTGCGTTTGGCGGGGTGTCCACCGGTGCGCCGGGCCGGGGCCGGGATCGCCTGGTAGAGCAGCTCGACGAGCTCGCCGGTGGTAGTGAAGGGTGCGACGGCGCGTCGCCGCACGATGTGCGAGGCGATCCGGCCGGCGAACTTCTCTTCGCCGTACTCTCGCAGCACCCGCGCAAGCGCCCGTTCGTCGTAGGTGTTGAGCACCTGCGCCGCGGTCAGATCCGAACCGGCGTCCATCCGCATGTCAAGCGGCGCGTCGGCCGAGTAGGAGAACCCTCGCTCGACACGGTCGAGCTGCATCGAGGAGACGCCGAGGTCGAACAGCACCGCGTCGACCCCCGTTGCGGCGCCGGGGATCTGATCGGCGACCTGCTCGACGGCCTGCCTGATTCCGTCGTAACGGGTGCGCACCAGCGTGACACGCTCGCCGAACGGCTGCAGCCGGGCGGCGGCGATCTGCAGCGCATCGGCATCGCGATCGAGGCCGATGACCTTTAACTCGGGAAACTGGGTGAGGAAACGTTCGGAATGGCCGCCGGCGCCGAGGGTGGCGTCGACGAGCGTCGCGCCTGCGCCCACGGGGGACGTCCGGGTCAGGGCGGGAGCGAGCAACTCGACACAGCGGTCGAGAAGGACCGGGACATGAGGCTGGTCATCCACCATTGCTGCGCTTTGCGGGATCGGGGCGGCCCCTGCAGTGAGGTCCCTGTCCGAGAGCGCGGACCTGACGTCGGGGAAGTACGTCAGGGCCGGTTCGGGCAGAGGCCGCACTGCACGGGCCTGCGGGCCGGTGGCCAGATCAGAGAATGTCGCCGAGTGCGTCATCGCTGGCCGCGGAGAAGTTCTCTTCGTGAAGCTCCTGGTATTCCTGCCACGCCTGGGCGTCCCAGATCTCCAGGAACCCGATCGAACCCGTCACCACACACTCCTTGGTCAGGTTCGCGTAGCGGCGATGTTCAGCGGACAGCGTGATACGGCCTTGTGAATCCGGATACTGCTCATCGGTACTCGCGGCCAGGTTGCGCAGGTATGCGCGAGCCTGGGGGTTGCCGCGCTTGGCCCGGCTCGAGATGTCGGCGATCATCTCCTCGAACTCGGCCCTCGGGTGAACAGCCAGGCTGTGATCTTGGCTCTTGGTGACCATCAACCCTCCTGCCAGCGCGTCGCGGAATTTGGCGGGCAACGTCAGTCGCCCCTTGTCATCGAGCTTTGGCGTGTAGGTGCCGAAGAACATCTCGTCACCTCGCAGACCTTGCTCAAGCCTTGCCTCAACGGAACCCCGGTCGCTCCGTTGTCCGCCACTTTACCCCACAATCCCCCACTTTGCTCCAATAAGTGCCGCGAGTGTCGCCCGATCACCCACTTCGCGATCATCCGGCAGGACACGGGCACCACGCCGACCTCGACACCGCCCGACCGCCGGCACAAAAGCCCAGCTCGCCGCGGGGACCGTCGGCCGACGGCGCGGTGGGGCGAAGTGGGGCAAACAAAGAAGGGGCAGCCCTATGGGCTGCCCCTCATCTGAAGTTCGGGTTACTCGTCGAAGCGCCGACGGAAGCGGTCTTCCATACGGCTGGTGAACGAGCCGCCGCCACCCTTGACGCGCTTCTGACGCGCCGCCGGCCCGCTGTCGTGGGGCAGCCGGTCACCCTTGCCGACCCGCGGCCCGGTGATCGCGAAGACGACCCCACCGAACATCACGATAAAGCCGATCACCGACAGAATCGGGAAGCTGCCGATCATCGTGGCCTTGAACGCGACGCCGGACACCAGCATCGCGAGACCGACGACGAAGAGCGCGGCGCCCTGCAAACGGCGCCTGGTCGAGGGCGCGCGCAGTGTGCCGCCGCGAACGCTGGACGCGAACTTCGGGTCCTCGGCATAGAGCGCGCTCTCGATCTGGTCGAGCATGCGCTGCTCATGATCGGAGAGTGGCATTCGTCCCTCCCTCTTGCCGTGGGGGCGTCGCAGTCGTTCAAAATCACGTGCGCCCGCATATACGGGCACTTAACAGGAATTATACGAGCTGAATCTGAGCGGTACCACCTAGTTCGCCCCACGATTCTATGACGTGCGCCGCTGACGGCGGCCACCACCTCGTCCGTCGGATGCCCACACTCGGATGCCCAGACGACGGTCCGGCCGATAATGGGTGCCGGTCACACTTTCACCTTCAGGAGGGGCAGACACTTGGCGGCACGTCTGATCGATCTGTCGCCCGGCGATATGGCGCACCGCCTCAGAGATGCGTTGGCGGTCTATGTGGACGCGATGCGTTATCCCCGCGGCACCGAGGATCAGCGCGCGGCGATGTGGCTCGAACACATCCACCGGCGCGGATGGAAGGCGGTCGCGGCGGTCGAGGTACTCGACTGCACCGACCCGGCCGACCCCTCCCCGGCCGCGCCGATGCTCGGCATCGCCTACGGCTACTGCGGCGCCCCCGACCAGTGGTGGCAACAGCAGGTGGTGTCGGGCCTGCAGCGCAGCGGCGCCGACCAGGCACACATCGCCGATCTGATGCGCAGCTACTTCGAGCTGACCGAACTGCACATCCATCCCCGCGCGCAGGGGCGCGGTCTCGGCGAGGCCCTGATCCGGCGCCTGCTCGACGGCCGTCCCGAGCAACATGTGCTGCTGTCCACGCCGGAGATCGTCGGCGAGGACAACCGGGCCTGGCGGCTCTACCGCCGCCTGGGCTTCACCGATGTGATCCGCGGCTACCACTTCGCCGGCGATCCTCGGGCATTCGCGATCCTCGGCCGCGCGTTACCCCTTTGACATGGCCCCGGTCTGGCACGATGACACGGTGCTGACCCGTCACCGCACCCGCAGACGTCTCCTCGCGATGGTGTTGCTGCTGTTGGTCGTCGCGCCGTCGCTGATCGGCTGTGTGCGCGTCAGGGCCTCGCTCACCGTGTCCCCCGACGACCGGGTCTCCGGCCAGATCGTCGCGGCGGCCATCCCGCGCGACGACAATGACAAAGGCCCGCAACTGCTCAACAACCTGCCGTTCGCGCAGAAGGTCGCCGTCTCGGAGTACAGCCGTGACGACTACGTCGGTTCGCAGGCGGTGTTCTCCGATCTGACTTTCGCCGAGCTGCCGCAGCTGGCCGGCATGAACCGCGACGCCGCCGGCGTCGACATCTCGCTGCGCCGCGCCGGGGACCTGGTGATCCTCGAAGGACGGGCGGACCTCACCTCGCTCAGCGATCCGGAGGCCGACGTGTCGCTGTCCGTCGCGTTCCCCGGCGAGGTCACGTCGACCAACGGCGAGCAGATCTCGTCGTCGGTGGTGGAATGGAAGATGCGGCCGGGCGTGGTCAGCACGATGAACGCGCAGGCCCGCTACACCGACCCCAGCGCGCGCTCGTTCACCGGCGCCGCCATCTGGCTGGGCTTCGCCTCGCTGATCGTCGCCGGGGTCATCGGGTATCTGGCCTACATCAACCGGGACCAGTCCCCGCGGCCCGGGCAACCGCAGGAACCGGCGCACTAGGGCTTGCCTACTCGCTTCCGGGCAACAGGCTCTACGCTGAGCAGTCGGGGGCGTGTGCATGAGAGAAAGGGGCGCCCGCTGAGCGTGGATGCATCGGCACCGTCGGCCGTGGAGCTGGCGGCGGCCGTCACCGAACAGCTGCGCGAGTATCTTCGGGAGCGCCGCCGAGACGCCGCGTACATCGGCACCGACTACGCCGTGCTGACCGAGGCCGTCGAGGAGTTCGTGTTGCGCGGCGGCAAACGCCTGCGGCCCTCGTTCGCGTACTGGGGCTGGCGCGCCGTCGCCGGATCGGAGCCGGGGCCCGAGGTGCTCAGGCTGTTCTCCGCCCTGGAGTTGCTGCACGCCTGCGCGCTGGTCCATGACGACGTCATCGACGCCTCCGCAACCCGCCGGGGCCTGCCGACCGTGCACCGGATCTTCGCCGACCGTCACCGCGACAACAACTGGCTGGGTTCTGCCGAGCAGTTCGGGCTGTCCGCGGCGATCCTTCTCGGCGACGTCGCCCTGGTCTGGGCCGACGACATCGTCGCCGGCGCCGACATCGGCGCCGAGGCCCACCGCCGCGTGCAGCGGGTGTGGGCGGCGATCCGCACCGAGGTCCTCGGCGGGCAGTACCTCGACATCGTCAATGAGGCCAGCGGCGCCGAGACCGTCGCGGCGGCGCTGACGGTCAACATCTACAAGACCGCGTCGTACACGATCTCGCGACCGCTGCAGCTCGGCGCCGCGGCGGCCGCCGAGTGCCCGGAAGTGCTGTCGGCGTTCCACGAGGTCGGCACCAGTCTCGGGGTCGCGTTCCAGCTGCGCGACGACGTCCTGGGCGTGTTCGGCGACCCCGCCGTGACCGGTAAACCGTCCGGCGACGACCTGCGCTCCGGCAAACGCACCGTGCTGCTGGCCGAGGCCATCGAGCTCGCCGAGAAGCATGATCCGGTCGGGGCCGAACTGTTGCGCAGTTCCATCGGGACCGATCTGACGGACGTTCAGGTCAAGGAGGTCTGCCTGGTGATCGAATCGGTGGGAGCGCTGGCCGCCGTCGAGAGCCGGATCGACAAGCTGACCCGGCGCGCGGTCGAGATCCTCAACGCCGCACCCATCGACGCAGTGGCCAAGGCCGGGCTGGCCGAGCTCGCCAGATTGGCCGCGAACCGGTCCGCCTAGGAGCATGACGACACCGAGCCCCGCCCCGTCCCCGCGCACCGACGTATCGGATCATCTGCGGCGCCTCAAGGACTTCACCCTCTCCCCCCAGGCACGTCCCGCGCTGGTCGGTGCGCTGGGCGCGACGCTGATCACCGTCGGGGCCACCGGCGCGGGCAGCACACGGCTGCACGATCCGCTGCTGGAATCGATGCACCTGTCCTGGCTGCGGTTCGGGCACGGCCTCGTGGTGTCCTCGCTGCTGCTGTGGGCCGGTGTGGCACTGATGCTGATGGCGTGGCTGTGGCTGGGCCGCCGGGTCGTCGACCGCACCGCCACCGAGTACACGATGAAGGCCACCACCGCGTTCTGGCTGGCCCCGCTGCTGCTCAGCGTGCCGGTGTTCAGCCGTGACACGTACTCCTACCTCGCCCAGGGTGCGCTGCTGCGCGACGGCTTCGACCCCTACGTCGTCGGCCCGGTCGAGAACCCGAACTCATTGCTGGACAACGTCAGTCCGATCTGGACTACGACTACCGCACCGTACGGTCCGGCGTTCATCCTGGTCGCCAAGTTCGTCACGATGCTCGTCGGCGACGACGTCGTCGCCGGCACCATGCTGCTGCGCCTGTGCATGCTGCCGGGCCTGGCCCTGCTGATCTGGGCGGCGCCGCGGGTCGCCCGCCACGTCGGGGCCAGCGGGGCGGCTGCCCTGTGGATCGGGGTGCTCAACCCGCTGGTGATCATCCACCTGATGGGCGGCGTGCACAACGAGATGCTCATGGTCGGGTTGATGATGGCCGGCATCGCGCTGTGCCTGGCCGGGCGCAACGTCGCCGGCGTCACCCTGATCGCGGTCGCCGTGGCGGTGAAAGCCACAGCGGGACTGGCGCTTCCGTTCATGGTCTGGGTCTGGGCCCGAAGGCTGCGGGAACGTCGCGAGTTCAGCACGGTGAAGGCGTTTGCGGCCGCGACGGCGGGATCGGTGGTCGTCTTCGTCGCGGTGTTCGCGGTGCTGTCGCTGGCGGCCGGTGTGGGCCTGGGGTGGCTGACCGCGCTCGCGGGATCGGTCAAGATCGTCAACTGGCTGACCATCCCGACGGCGACCGCCAACCTGCTGAACTCCGTGGTGGGGCTCGTCATCCCGGTGAATTTCTATGCGGTGCTGGAAACCACCCGGATCATCGGGATCGTGATCATCGCGGTCTCGGCGCCGGTGCTGTGGTGGCGTCACCGCCACACCGACCGGGACGCACTGATGGGCATCGCGCTCGTGATGGGCGTCGTCGTGCTGTTCGTACCCGCGGCACTGCCGTGGTACTACACCTGGCCGCTCGCGGTGATCGCCGCGCTGGCCACCTCCAGGCGCTCGATCGCGCTGATCGCGGGCTTCTCGACATGGATCACCGTCATCTGGCGTCCCGACGGAGCGCACGGCATGTACTCATGGGGCCACGTGCTGCTGTCGTTCGCCTGCGCCGGCGCGGCGTGGTACTGGCTCGCGAAGGCTCCGGAGAGTCCGGTCAGTACGCCATCGCCTGAGCGCGACGAACCACCTCACGAGCCTGATGCGAGTGCAACGCATCGACCGGCCGGGCGTTAGCCTGCTGCTCGGTCGAACCGTCCCGGCGAATCGTCAGCGACGGATCCGGGGTGAAAAGCCACCGCATGATCTCGGTCTCGGTGTAACCGCCGTCGCGTAACACCACCAGGAGCCCGGTCAGACTCTTGGGGACGTGCCCGGTGGAATCGAAGAAGATCTTCGGCACCACGGCGATCCCCCCGCGCCGCACCGCGACCAGGTGACCCTCGCGGAGCTGCTGGTGCACCTTCGTCACCGCGATGCCCAACAACTGCGCCACGGCAGGCAGGTCATAGACGGCTTCGTCGGGATCCAGGACGTCCTCGGCAGTCGGAATGCTGCTCATCGCACAGAGTCTAGGACCACACGGGCCCGTTCGACGACGCATGCGGCTCGGCGGGGCAACGGCGGCCGTCTCGGCTCGTACCATGAATCCGATGGAGACCTACCAGCCCGCCGGCCCGCTGTCGGGGACCGTGCTGGACGGTCGGTATCGGGTGGACACGCTGATCGCCACCGGGGGTATGTCCGGGGTGTATCGGGGCCTGGATCTACGGCTCGACCGTCCCGTCGCGCTGAAGATCATGGACTCCCGCTACGCCGGGGACCAGGATTTTCTGACCCGGTTCCAGCGCGAGGCCCGGGCGGTGGCGCGGCTGAAGGACCACGGCCTGGTCGCGGTGTACGACCAGGGCGCAGGAACATCTGCCGGGCAACCGCCCTATCTCGTGATGGAGCTTGTCGAGGGCGGCACGCTCAGGGAACTGCTGCGCGAACGGGGCCCGATGCCGCCGCACGCCGTCGCCGCGGTGCTGCGCCCGGTGCTCAGCGGGTTGGCGGCGGCGCACGCGGCCGGCCTGGTGCACCGTGACATCAAACCCGAGAACGTGCTCATCAGTGACGACGGCGACGTCAAGATCGCCGACTTCGGCTTGGTCCGGGCCGTGGCAGAGGCCAAGATCACCTCGACGAGCGTGATCCTCGGCACCGCGGCCTACCTCGCCCCCGAGCAGGTGGCCAGCGGCGACACCGACTCACGCGGCGACGTCTATTCCGTCGGAATCCTCATCTACGAACTGCTGACCGGGTACACACCGTTCAACGGCGACAGCGCACTGGCGGTCGCCTACCAGCGCCTGGAGCGCGACGTGCCGCCGCCGAGCACCGCGATCCGAGGTGTGCCAAGGCAATTCGACGATCTGGTGCAGTGCGCGACCTCGCGCGACCCGGGCGCCCGCTTCGCCGATGCAGCCGAGATGGCCGACCAGCTAGAGACGATCGTCCGCGAACTCGACCTCCCCTATTTCCGGGTGCCCGCGCCGCGCAACTCCGCGTCGCACAACTCGGCGAACCTGCTGTCCACCCATCCGCACGACGCGCACGACACCACGGTCACCAACCTCGACAAGCCCAGGGCGGCGAGCCGGGACACCAAGGTTTTCACCCGCGACGAACTACCCGTCGACGACGCCGACGAGGTCGACGGATACCTTCCCGCCACAGGGCAGTTCGCGGGCATCGACCTGGAGGAGTTCTACTGGGCGCGGCAACGCTCCCGGCGGGTGCTGTTCTTCTGGATGGTCACGGTGATCACGCTGACCGGAATGGCAGCCGCCGGGGCGTGGACGCTCGGCGCCAACCTGCCGAACCTGCTCTAACCGCGGAGCATCTCCGCCCCTGCCTAACCGCGGAGCATCTCCGCCCCTGCCTAACCGCGGAGCATCTCCGCCCCTGCCTAACCGCGGAGCATCTCCGCGACCAGAAACGCCAGCTCCAGCGACTGCTGCGTGTTCAACCGCGGATCGCAGGCGGTCTCGTAGCGGCCCGCCAGGTCGGTGTCCGAGATGTCCTGGGCACCACCGAGACACTCGGTGACGTTCTCGCCGGTGATTTCGACGTGGATGCCACCCGGATGAGTGCCCAGCGCGTGGTGGACCTCGAAGAAGCCCTGCACCTCGTCGACGATGCGATCGAAGTGCCGCGTCTTGTACCCGGTCGAGGACTCGTGGGTGTTGCCATGCATCGGGTCGCACTGCCAGATCACCTGATGACCCGAGGCCTGCACCTTCTCGATGATCGGCGGCAGCACGTCGCGGACCTTCTGGTTGCCCATCCGGCTGACCAGCGTGAGGCGGCCCGGTTCGTTGTTCGGGTCCAGCCGCTCGACGTACTCGACGGCCAACTCCGGTGACGTGGTCGGCCCGATCTTGATGCCGATCGGGTTCGCGATCACCTCGGCGAACGCGACATGGGCGCCGTCGAGCTGGCGGGTGCGTTCCCCGATCCACACGTAGTGCGCCGACAGGTCGTAGAGCTTCGGGTGCTCCTCGGCCTCGGTGTGCATGCGCAACATGGCCCGCTCGTAGTCGAGCACCAGCGCCTCGTGGCTGGCGTAGATCTCGGCGGTGTCGAGATTGCGGTCGTCGACCCGGCACGCGCTCATGAAATGCAGCGCGCGGTCGATCTCGCCCGCCAGCGCCTCGTAGCGCGCCCCGGCCGGCGAGGTGCGCACGAACTCCCGGTTCCAGTCGTGCACCTGGTGCAGCGACGCCATGCCCGACGACGTCAGCGCGCGCACCAGGTTCATCGCGGCGCTGGCATTGGCGTAGGCCCGCACCAGGCGCGACGGATCGTGCTCGCGGACCGCGGCGTCGGGCGCGAACCCGTTGACCATGTCGCCGCGGTAGGACTTCAGGCCGAGGGCGTCGACGTCGGCCGACCGGGGCTTGGCGTACTGGCCCGCGATGCGCGCGACCTTGACCACCGGCATGCTCGCGCCATAGGTCAGCACCACCGCCATCTGCAGCAGCGTGCGGATGTTGGCGCGGATGTGCGGTTCGGTGTTGTCGACGAACGTCTCGGCGCAGTCGCCGCCCTGCAGCAGGAACGCCTCACCGCGGGCCACATCGGCCAGCTGGGATTTCAGCCGCTCGATCTCCGACGGCACCGTCACCGGGGGCACGCTCTCGAGCACCTTGCGCATCGCTGCGGCCTGGCCGGCGTCCCAGGACGGCTGCTGCAGTGCCGGCTTGGCGAGCGCGGCGTCGAGGCGTTGCCGCAGGTCCTCGGGCAGCGGCGGCAGCGCAGGCAGCTGATCGATGGGCACGTCGACGGTCCAGTTCACCCGTTTATGGTAACCGCGGCGCAAAACCGCATCTCACAGCGCGCGTGCGCCGCCTTCGGTGATCAGTCGATAACGGAACAGGTTGTGCTTGGCGTCGACGAGCGCATCATGCGCGTCCCGCGGCCGCGGTGGCATCCGGGGGCTGCCGCGGTCTTCCCACAACTGACGCAGCTCACGGGTGAAGCGCGGCATGGCCGGCGGCAGATCGGTCATCGGCCCCCACAGCTGGCACAGCACCACATGGTCGTAGGCGCCCACCCAGGCCCACAGCTCGATCGGCTCGTCGCCGTCGACGCCGAAGAAGTCCTCAAGTTCGGCGCGGATCTGCCGGCGCGAGCGCCACAGCGGCGAGGCCGGGGACGGCAGCTTCGGCAGCACGTTCTTGCGCACCCAACGCCCGGCCCGATCGGGATCGAATTCTGTTGAGATGGCGTAGTATTCGCGGCCATCTTCGGCTGCCACGCCGATCGAGATCAGCTCGATGGTCCGGCCGTTGTCGATGAACTCCGTGTCATAGAAGTACCGCAATTACAGGGCTTTCTGTTCGGCGGGCGCGCTGTCGCCGGGGGCGGGCGCGGCGTGGATCTCGCGGTCGAGCTGCTCATCGACCAGTGCGTCGTCGGGGAACTTCGGCATTCCGGCGATCGCATCCTGCAGCCACAGTTTGGCCTGGATGACCGGCCGGCGCAGCCAACGCTCGCGCTCCAGCGCACGGTGCATCTTGCGCGGTCGTCGGGTGTAGCGCCACCGCGCCCACGGCGCATGCGGGCGGGACAGCCTGATCGCACCGACGAACAGCAACGGGGTGATGAACATCCCGACCAGCCCCGTCCACACCTTGCCCTTGAGCAGCACGACCACCGCCAGAGCCAGCGTGAGCAGAGCGCCCACCACCACGACGGTACGGGCGACCACCGAATGGTCGCTCTCCCAGATCCCGACATCGAAGAACGACAACGGGCTGAAACCCATGATCAGCAGGCCGGCGACGGCGACCGCGACGAACACCGCGTCCACCGACGTGCGTCCGTCCTCGGCCCAGTACACATCGGACAGGTGCAGGATCAGCGCGAACTCGTCGAGCACCAGCGCCGCACCGATGCCGAAAAGGATTGACGCGACGGTGAACTCGGGTACGCCCCCATCGACAGCGAGCGTCACCATCGAGACACCGGAGACCATGACCAGAATCACACCGATCACCACGTGGTGGATGTGCAGTCCGCCGCCGGCCGAGATGTTGCGAGGCTGCCACCACTTTCGCGGTGCATCGCTGCCGGAATGCGCGCGGATGTACCGCACGATCGTGCGGGTGATGAAGAACGTCAGGATGAACGCCACGAGGCAGCAAACCAGCGGCAGCCGCGACGGCGGTATGTGTGGCAACAAGTCGAACTCGACGTCCAGGTCCGTGCGCACGCAGAGAACTTACGCCGACCTGCGTGTGTCGCGGCCGGGATACCCGCCGACGCGCCGGTGGGCACCGATAGTCTGGTCGTCGACATGAGTAATCAGCAGTCGCCCGGCGGGCCTGGTTGGAAGCCGAGGCTGGCATGGCGGCTGTTCCAGCTACTGACGCTCGCAGCGCTCGCCGCGGCGGGATGGCGGCTGCTGGGCCACATTCCGTACCGCATCGACATCGATGTCTACCGCATGGGCGGACGCGCCTGGCTGGACGGACAATCGCTGTACGCCGACGGTGTGATGTTCCAGACCCGGGGCGGCCTGGAGCTCCCGTTCACCTACCCGCCACTGGCCGCGGTGGCGTTCGCGCCCTTCGCGATGCTCTCCCTGGAGGCGGCCAGCGTGGCGATCACGCTGACCACGCTGATCCTGCTGCTGGTGTCGACCGTGATCGTGCTGACCCGACTCGATGTCTGGCCCGACACCCGCATCACCGGCGAGCCGGCGTGGCTGCGCAGGGGCTGGCTCGCGGCGGCGATCGTCGCGCCGGCGGTGCTGTACCTGGAGCCGCTGCGCTCCAACTTCGACTTCGGCCAGATCAACGTCGTGCTGATGACACTGGTGATCGCCGACTGCGTGCCACGGCGCACGCCGTGGCCCCGGGGCGTGCTGCTGGGCCTGGCGATCGCTGTGAAGCTGACACCGGCGGTATTCCTGCTGTACTTCCTGCTGCGCCGCGACACCCGCGCGCTGCTGGTCACCGCGGCGTCGGCAGTGGTGGCCACTTTGGCCGGCTTCGCGTTCGCGTGGCGGGACTCCTGGGAGTACTGGACCGAGACGGTTCGCAACACCGACCGCATCGGCACCGCGACCCTGAACACCAACCAGAACATCGCCGGCGCGCTGGCCAGGCTCGGACTCGGAGAGGGCGAGCGCTTCTTCGTGTGGGTCGCGCTGTGCTTCGCCGTACTCGCGCTCACCGTGTGGGCGGCCCGGCGGGCGCTGCGCGCCGACCAACCCGTCCCGGCGTTGATCTGCGTCGCGATGTTCGGCCTCGTCGTCTCCCCCGTGTCGTGGTCGCATCACTGGGTCTGGGCGCTCCCGACCGTACTGGTCACTGCCGTGCTCGGCGTCCGGCTGCGGAACCTGGCCCTGAGCGCGGTGGCGGCCGTCGGGCTGGCGCTGATGGTGTGGACCCCGATCACCCTGCTGCCCGTGCACCGCGAGACCACCGCGTCGCTGTGGCGCCAGCTCGCGGGCGGGTCCTACCTGTGGTGGGCGCTGGCCGTGATCATCGCGTGCGGCACCGTGGCGGTGCGCGGCAATGCCGGCACTGCAGCCGAAGAACCGGCGGACGAAACCGTCAAAGCCTGAGGCTCAACCGGCGGCTGCATCAGGGAGTCGGGTCGGCGGCTTCACGGCCGCATCACCTTTTCCCTGTTTGATGTCGGCCGCGTAGAGGTCGACGTACTCCTGGCCCGACAGGCGCATCAACTCGTACATCACCTCGTCGATGACAGCCCGCTCGATGAACCGGTTGCCTGCCAGTCCCTCGAACCGGCTGAAGTCCATCGGGGCGCCGAATTTGACCTGCACGCGCCCGAACCGCCACATCTTGCTCCCCGGCGGGTTCACCACGTCGGTGCCGATCATCGCCACCGGGATCACCGGGACCTGGGTCTGCAGCGCCAGCCGGGCCAGGCCCGTCTTGCCCTTGTAGAGCCGGCCGTCGGGGGAACGGGTGCCCTCGGGGTACATGCCCAGCAACTTGCCCTGGGCGAGGATGCGTTCGGCGGTGGTGAGCGCAGCCTGCGCACTGTCGGCATCGGTGCGGTCGATCGGCACCTGGCCGGCAACGGTGTAGAACCAGCGGGTGAACCAGCCCTTGAGACCTGCGCCGGTGAAGTACTCGGCCTTGGCCAGGAACGTGATCCGCCTGCTGACCACCAGCGGCAGGTAGAAGCTGTCGGCGACAGCAAGGTGGTTACTGGCCAGGATCACCGCGCCGGACTGCGGAACATGTTCGAGCCCTTCGACTTTCGGCCTGCCGAGCAGGGTCAGCAGAGGTCCCATGAAGACGAACTTGAACAGCCAATACCACATGGACCCTCCGGATCACCGACCGCGGCGCGGTCAATACGTCTGCGACAACTTTACCTACGCGCTGTGTGTGCGACCACAGCTGCGCCTATTCTTCGACGCTCACCGGAATGTGCTGGTAGCGGCCGGGGGTCGACGACGGTCCCGAGGGGCCGTCGGGAGCCGGCGGGCCGGGTTCGTCGGGCGGCGGGCCGTCCGGCTCGGGCGGTGCGCCGCCGCCGGTGCGCTCGATGTCGTCGACCATCGCCTTGACCAGCGTCAGCAGTGCCACGCTGTGCTCAGCCAGCACGCTGAGCAGCGGATGCTGCTCGCCGGAGATCAACGCCGCCAGCGCGCAGACCGGGCACCACACCTGTTGACACCGCCCGGGTCCCCCGTCTACCCCCTGGGCACGGGCAGCAGCCAGGCGGACCGCGGGATCGAGCTTGTCCAGAATCGACTGAGCGAGTTGCCGTAATTCCGGCCCCAGATCGGAGTGAGCCCCACTCACCGTGGCCACACCTCCGGATTCGGTCGGAATCGCACCGTCAGCTCGCTGCCGCGCAGCTGGGCGCCGATGACGATGCACCGTCGCAGTACCGACGCGAGGCGCACCCGGCGCCGCATCCCGCCGACGCCGATGATCAGGTCGTCATCGACCCTACCCAACGACAGCGCGGACGAGTCCACCTGTGGCAGCTCCAGCCGCAGCCGGTACACCGCGTCGAGACCATCGCCCGACTCCCGGTCGACGACCGGACGCAGCGGACCGGGGGGTGGTGCGCCGTCCCTGCTGCGGGCGGATTCGAGCAGTTCGCCGAGCGACTTGGCCCCGATCGGCTCGCCCGATACGTGCGGCACCATCACCAGCGCGACATCACCGATCTTGCGGTGCAGACCGTCGAGCACCGCCTGCTGCTGGGAGATCCGCTCCGAGTACCAGTCGAAGGCCGGGTGCGCGGGCAGATTGCGGTACTCGAACGAATCATCCTGCACCAGAACCTGATTGACGATCAGCTCGGCAACCTGGACCCCCATCAGCGACAACGAGCCGAGGGTGCGCACCGCCTCCGCCGCGACCACGCGCTCCGGCGTCATGACCAGATGGGCGCACACCCGCGCACCGTCGACGAGCAGGGTGCTCAGCCGTTCCGTTCCGGCACCGATCCGTTCGAGCAGGCCCACCATCGCCGCCGACCGGGCGTCGTCGGCGCTGGACAGCCGGCGATGCCTGGGCCAGGCCCGCTCCAGATACAGCGAGAAGGCGGCCGGCAACGTCAGCATCCGCATCGCGTCGGCGGTGGAGGCGCAGTCGACCACCACGAGGTCCCATCTGCCGGAGTTCGCCAGCTCCCCCACCTCGTGCAGGCCCAACACTTCCTGCACGCCCGGCAAGGCCGAAAGCTCTTCAGGCGCAATGTCTCCGACGTCGGAGTCGGGGAACCGGGCGGCCAGCGGGCCGGCGACTGCGCGCCAGCGTTCGGACAGCACCGCAAGGGTGTCGAGTGCCAGCGCATCCAGGGATCCGCCTCCGCAATCGGCGGTGTCGAGTTCGGCGAGCACCCGGGTCGGGGCCCGCCGACCGGTCGGGATGAGGTTGACGCCCAGCACGTCGCCGGTCGAGTGCGCCTGGTCGGTGGACACGACGAGAACCCGCATCCCGGCCCGTGCGGCGCGCACGGCCGTGGCGGTCGCCAATGTCGACTTCCCCACGCCGCCCTTGCCGACGAACAGACTGATCCGGGCCACCCCGGCGGGGTCGTCCGCGCCGGCGGCGGCCCTGCGCTCAGTCAGCCTCGACTCGTTTCTTCAGATCCTTCAGTGCGGTGTCCGTCAGACGCCGTTCAGCCTTTCGCTTCAGCAGACCGATCATCGGGATCATCAGGTCGACGGACAGCTCGTAGGTGACGTCGGTGCCAGATCCCTTCGGCGCCAAGCGGTATGCGCCGTCAAGCGACTTGAGCAGCGTGCTCGAGACCAGCGACCACGTCACAGACTTGTGGTCGGCGGGCCATTCGTAGGCGAGCACCATGTTGTCCTTGAGCACCGCGGCGTCGAGAAGAAGCCGGGCCACCTTCGGGTAGCCCTCGTCGTCGACCTCGAGAACCTCGGTCTCCTTGTATTCGGCGACCCAGTCCGGGTACGAGCCGATGTCGGCGATGACGTCCATCACCGTAGAAGGATCAGCATCGATGTAGATCGTCTGCGCCGTCTTGTCCGCCACTGGAACCTTCCCTGCCGTGGTCTGGTCGCTGGCCAGAAATCTACCCTCCTCGGACGGACTCTGACCGCCTTACTTCAGGCCAGCCGTGACACTCCGACCGGACGGTCCGCCTCCAGCCTGCGCTTGATCTCGAAGGCCATCTCCTTGCCCGCCACCCGCCTGCGGTGGTTCATCTTCGCCAGGTTCATCTTCGCCAAATCGTGCGCGGCCACCGCGGAGGGCTCGGCGTGCAGGAAGTAGTGCAGGATGACGCCGTCGAGCATCTGCTCCAGCCAGACCTCCATGGTGCCGGTCAGCGCGCCGGTCACCGTCCAGCGCTGGCCCTGCTCCGCACGATCCTGCGCGACCACCAGCCGCAGGTCCGGCCACCAGCGCGACCAGCTCGCCTTGTCCGCGACAGCCTGCCCGACCGCCACCGGATCGGCGGCGATGAACGTCTCGTCGGCGATCTGGATGCTGTTCATGGCTGACAAGCTTCACACATGCGCAGACGCGCGCCCACCCCGGCCGACTAGGCTGGACGCCGCACTGCCGCATATGTCGAGAGGGCTCCATCGTGCGTGAGTTCAGCGTTCCCGCCTCGTTCACCGTGAGCGAGCGAGACAACGTCGCTTCGGTCGTCTACTCCCACGAACGCGACAATCCCGATCACGTGATCTTCCAGCGCCTTGTCAACGGCGCCTGGACGGACGTGACACGCCGGCAGGCCGCCCAGCAGATCCGCTCGGCCGCACAGGGGTTGATCGCCGAAGGCGTGCAGCCGGGTGACCGGGTCGCGGTGCTGTCCGCGACGCGCTACGAATGGGTGATCCTCGATTACGCGATCCTGTCGATCGGCGCGGTGACCGTCCCCATCTATGAGACCTCCTCACCGGATCAGGTGCGCTGGGTGCTGGAGGACTCCGGCGCGGTGCTGGCCTTCGTCGAGATCGAGGCGCACGCGCTGATGGTCAAGGAAATGCTCAACGAGTTGCCCGCGCTGCGCAAGGTCTCGGTCATCGACACCGCCGCGCCCGCCGCGCTGGAAGCACTGGCCCAGGCCGGCGCCTCGGTCGACCCCGCCGAGGTGGACCGCCGGCTCGCCGCGATCAAGAGCGCCGATCCGGCCACGCTCATCTACACCTCGGGCACCACCGGCCGCCCGAAGGGCTGCCAGCTGACCCACTCCAACCTCCTCTACGAGATCCGCGGGGCGACCGCTTGTTTCCCCACCCTGCTCCGCAAGGGTGAGCGCCTGCTGGTGTTCCTCCCGCTGGCGCACGTGCTGGCCCGCGCGCTGTCGATGACGGCGTTCGCCAACGGTGTCACCATCGGCTACACCAGCGACATCAAGAACCTGGTCCCGATGTTCGGCCAGTTCAAACCGACCGTGATCGTGTCCGTTCCGCGGGTTTTCGAAAAGGTCTACAACACCGCGGAGATGAACGCCCAGGACAGCGGGAAGGGCGCGATCTTCGCGAAGGCGGTGGAGACCGCCATCGAGTGGAGCAAGGCCCAGGACACCGGCGGCCCGGGCCTGGTGCTGCGGGCCAAGCACGCGCTGTTCGACCGGCTGGTCTACACCAAGCTGCGTGCGGCCACCGGCGGCAACTGCCGTGCGTCCATCTCCGGCGGGGCTCCTCTCGGCGCCCGCCTGGGCCACTTCTACCGGGGTATCGGCCTGACGATCTACGAGGGATACGGCCTGACCGAGACCAGCGCCGCGATCACCGCCAACCGCATCGGTGAGCTCAAGGTCGGCTCAGTCGGAAAGCTTCTGCCGGGCAACAGCATGGCGATCGCCGACGACGGCGAACTGCTCGTCCGCGGCGGCGTGGTGTTCAACGGCTACTGGCGCAACGAGACCGCCACCAAGGAAGCGATCGTCAACGGCTGGTTCCACACCGGCGACCTGGGCAGCGTCGACGACGACGGGTTCCTGTCCATCGTGGGCCGCAAGAAGGAGATCATCGTGACGGCGGGGGGCAAGAACGTGGCCCCCGCGGTTCTGGAGGATCAGCTGCGCGCCCATCCGTTGATCAGTCAGGCCATGGCCGTCGGTGACGCCAAGCCGTTCGTCGGTGCGCTCATCGCCATCGACCCGGAGGCCTTCGAGATCTGGAAGCAGCACCACGGCAAGGCATCGGCCGCGTCCGTGGCCGACCTGATCGACGATCCGGACCTCGTCGGCGAGATCGACCTGGCCGTCAAGAACGCCAACCAGGCGGTGTCGAAGGCCGAGGCCATCCGCAAGTTCCGCATCCTGCCCGCCGACTTCACCGTGCTCACCGGCGAACTGACGCCGACTCTGAAGGTCAAGCGCAAGGTGGTCGCCGACAAGTTCGCCGACGAGATCGAAGGGCTCTACAGCACGGCCTAGAGCAGTCGCGCCAGACGCTCCGCCTGCCTGGTCCACCGCCAGTTGTCGACCACCCACTGCCGTCCCGCGGCACCCATCGCCGCGGCGCGGGCCGGGTCGGCCAGCAGGTCGCCGACGGCCGCCGCGATCGCCCCGACGTCCCATCCGTCGACCACGACGCCGGTCTGTCCGTCGACGACCGTCTCCGGCGCGCCGCCGGACCGCCCGGCCACCACCGGCACTCCGGTCGAGGACGCCTCCAGGTAGACGATCCCCAGCCCCTCGACGTCCAGGCCGGCCCCGCGGGTCCGGCAGGGCATCGCGAACACGTCGGCCATCGCGTGGTGTGCGGGCAGTTCATCGCCGGGCACGCCGTCGGTGAACACCACGTGTTCGGCGACTCCGAAGGTGTGCGCGAGCCGGTGCAGCGCCGTGCGGTACGGGCCGCCCCCGACGATCACCAGCGCGGCGTCGGGAACCCGCTGACGGATCGCGGGCAGCGCCCGAATCAGCATGTCCTGGCCCTTGCGCGGCACCAGACGCGACACACACACCACCACCGGCCGGGTCCCGAGTCCGTAACGGGCCCGCAGTTCGGCGCGAGCGACCTTGTCAGGGACGAAACGATCGGTGTCCACACCGGGCGGCACGCGCTCCAGTGCCGCGCCGGGGCCGAACGCCGAGGCGAACCGCCCCCGCGTGTAGGAGCTGATGTAGGTGACGACGTCGGTGTCGTTGCCGATGCGGCGCAACGCTGTTCGCGCCAGCGGCAGCATCGACCAGCCGACCTCGTGACCATGGGTGCTGGCGATCACCCGCTGCGCGCCGGCGGCACGGGCCAGCGGCGCCAGCAGGGCCAGCGGTGCCGCGGCGCCGAACCAGACGGTGTCGATGTCGCGTTCCTGGATCAGCCGGCGCATCCGCAGGGCGACGGTCGGCTCGGGAACCATCAGCGTGCCGGGGTGGCGGACCACCTCGTAACCGGTCGCTGCGGCCACGGCGTCGTAGTCCTCGGCGCCCTTCCACTTCGGCGCATACACCGTCAGGCGGTGCCCACCGGATTCCACGATGTGGCCGACGAGCGCCTCCAGGTAGGCCTGGATGCCACCGCGCCGCGGCGGATAGTCGTTGGTGACCAACAGGATCCGTCTCATCGCGCACCCGCGGGCAGATCGTCGCCGAGCACGTCGCGGATGGCGGTCGCGACGTCGGGATGGCCGGGCCCGCACGCCGCGACATACAGCGCCCGCAGCGTCGCGGCGCCGTGGGCTCCGGCCACGTAGGTCGCGAACTCCCACGCCCTGTCATAGGCCGCCGCCCGACCGGGACCCGGTGTGGTCAGCTCGGCGTCAGTCGGCGGCGTCGGCGCAACCGCGGGCGGCTCGGCCGGCGGGCGCGCGACAAAGTCCGCGACGCCCTCGGTGAGCCACACCGGGGCATCGGCGGCGGTGTCGGCCCGGGCCGCGTAGTGAAACAGCTCGTGGCGCAGCACCATTTCCAGATCGGCGTCATTCATCGCGCCGGCCGCCGGGGAGAACATGATGCGCTCGGCGGTGGTGGTGGCCGCGACGTCGGCGCTGCCACCGGCCAGCGTGGCGAACTGCTCGGCCGATCCGGCGACCACCACCGAGATGTCGGGGCGCCAGTCCGGACCCCAGAACGCGGTGACCGCCTCCGCGGCGCCGGGCAGTTCAGCCGAGATCCGGGTGAGCAGGTCGTGGCCGCCCGCGGCGCCGAGATCGATGAGCTGGGCCGTGCGGCCGTCCGGCAACGCCGCCGCGACCGGAGCCGACAGGGTGTGGCTCACCGGAGCGGCGACGCTGGGACCGGCAGGGGGCGCCGCTGGACCACCGACCAGCAGTACCGCGCAGAGCAACTCCGCGCCCAGCACCGCCCCGACCCGGCGGCGAGCCGCGGGCCGCGAGGGCTCAGTACCTACGGACGTTGTAGATCGGCGCATTGTCCACCGGGGCGACCCGCACCGGTGTGCCGTAGGTGGACGCGTGCACCATCATCCCGTCACCGATGTAGATGCCGACGTGCGACGCATCGGAGTAATAGGTGACGAGGTCACCCGGCTGCATCTGATCCCTAGACACCGGCTGGCCCCCGCGGGCCAGCGCCTGACTCGAATGCGGCAGCGAGATACCAGCCTGCTGGAAGGACCACATCACCAACCCGGAGCAGTCGAAGGCGCCGGGACCGGAGCCGCCCCACGAGTAGGGCGAACCGATACGGCTCAGCGCGGCCTGGATGACGGTGGTGGCCACCGGCGATCCGGGGGGCGCGACGTCGCCCGGCGGAATCGCCCCGAGGGCGGGAGGCGCGGGCGGTGCGGCCAGCACGGCCGGGTCCTGACCGGGCGCCGGCGGCACGGGCGCCGCGGCTGGCACCGGTGGCGGCGGCGGGGCGGCGGCGAGGGTCTCGCGCTGCTGCGGCGTCAAGGCCTCGTACTGAGCCTTGACGATCGCGATCTGGGTCTGCAGCTGGCTCTGCTTGGCCTGCAGCTCGGCACGTACCGCTGCTGCCTGCTCGGCCGCTGTCCTGGCTTCCGCGGCGGACGCGGCGGACGCCTGCTCGGCGACCTCGGCTTGGCGGCCGGCCTCGCGGAAGTTGGCCATCTGCGACTGCATCTCGGCGGCCATCACCCGCTGGACCGACATCTGGTCGATCAGCCCCTGCGGGGAGGACGCCGTCAGCATCGCGTCGAAGCCCGACGTACGGCCGCCCATGTACTGAGCCGCCGCCAGGCTGTCGACCTTGCGCTGGAAATCCGACAGCTGGGTCCTGGCCGCCTCCATCGCGGCCACATCGCTGACGTGCTTGGCGTCCGCGGCCTGCTTAATGGCGAGCTTGTTGTCGAGGTCGAGCTGAGCGGAGTGCATTGCCTCGGTGGTCTGCTCAGCCTGCCGTGACAGCTGATTCAGCTTTGCCAGCGCGTCTTCAGCGGGGTCGGCGTATGCCCCTCCGGCGAGCACCGCACCGAATAAAGCCATGCCGGCCATCGCACTGATGAAGGTTTGCCGAATACGACGGGACTTAGTGTGCGCGCGGTCGAGCCTCAAGATTTATGCGTCCTTCAATTGCCGTAACGAGCCACCCAGAACTGCTGTTAGGTCTCAAACAGGTTACGAAACGGCATCGGCCTTGTCCAACGGAAGCCGCAAATCTAACAGCCGGCACCGCGACACGCGAAGGGCGCGCAGGCCGCGTGTCGTCAGGCCACCCCGGACCCGCCCTGACGGTGGATCGGAACCAGCCGCAGCCGCGGCGCCAACCCGACCTCGGCCAGCACCTCGAGTGCCCGCCGCTCGTCGACGCGCAGCGTTTCGGGAACGCCGAGCAGCACGCTGACCACGCAGTCCCGGCATCCGGGCCCGCGCACCGCGCAGTCGTCGCAGTCGATCTTCAAAGTCCCGGGGTCGGGGCGTTCGCCCGCCGGCCACTGCTCCTGTGCCATCGCACCTGTCCTTCCGATCGCAGTCGAGCGCACGGTATCGACGGCCTCCGACATTGATTCCGACAACCGTTTCGCACGGCGCCGCCTCGCCGCAGTTGTCACCCCGGGGACCTACGTTCAGCACATGGGTCAGCTCAGCTTCGCCGATGTCGATCCCACGGCTGACCCCACGCTGCGCGAGACCACCTTCGTCGTCGTCGACCTGGAGACCACCGGCGGGCGATCGTCCGGCGAGCGACACGACGAGATCACCGAGATCGGCGCGGTCAAGGTGCGCGGCGGCGAGATCCTGGGCGAGTTCGCCACTTTGGTCGATCCCGGGCGCGCGATCCCGCCACAGATCGTCGCGCTGACGGGCATCACCACGGCCATGGTGTACGACGCCCCGCGGATCGAGGCGGTACTCCCCTCTTTCCTCGAGTTCTGCCGGGGCGCCGTGCTGGTGGCGCACAATGCCGGATTCGACATCGGCTTCCTTCGCGCCGCCGCCGAGCGCCACCACCTGCCGTGGCCGAAACCGCCGGTGCTGTGCACCGTGGCGCTGGCCCGCCGGGTCCTCACGCGGGACGAGGCGCCCAGCGTGCGGCTCTCCGCGCTGGCTCAACTGTTCAGAGCCACAACCACGCCCACCCACCGCGCGCTCGACGACGCCCGCGCCACTGTCGACGTGCTGCACGGGCTCATCGAGCGCGTCGGCAACCAGGGCGTGCACACGTTCGCCGACCTGCGGGCCTACCTGCCGGATGTCACTCCCGCGCAACGCAGCAAGCGTCACCTCGCGCGGGCGCTGCCACGCAGCCCGGGGGTGTACCTGTTCCGCGGCCCGTCCGAGGAGGTGCTCTACGTGGGCACCGCCGTCGATCTGCGCCGCCGGGTCTCCCAATACTTCAGCGGCGCCGACCCGCGCACCCGCATCAAGGAGATGGCGTCCTTGGCCGTCAGGGTCGACCACGTCGAATGCGCCCACGAACTGGAAGCGGGTGTGCGCGAACTGCGGCTGCTGGCCGCACACGCGCCGCCGTACAACCGACGGTCGAAATTCCCGCACCGGTGGTGGTGGGTGACACTGACCGACGAGCCCTTCCCCCGGTTCTCCACAGTGCGCGCCCCGCGCAGTGACAGCGCGGTGGGCCCGTTCCGGTCCCGGGCCGATGCGTCCGAGGCCGCGGCGCTGATGGCCCGCTTCACCGGGGTGCGCACCTGCACCAAGCGGCTCGGCCGCACCGCCGTGCACGGGCCGGCCTGCCCGGAGCGCGAGGTCTCCCCGTGTCCGGCGCTGCGCGGCACCGACGCCGACGCGTACGCCGCGGCGGCCCGGAATGCGCTCGCACTCATGGACGGCCGGTGCGGCCGGGCCCTTGAGGCGGCCCTGGCCCACATCGCCGAGCTGTCCGGACGGAACCGGTACGAGACGGCCGCGCGCCTGCGCGATCACACCGCCGCCACGATCGATGCGCTGTGGCGAGGCCAGCGACTTCGGGCCCTGTCGGCGATCGGCGAACTGGTGGCCGCCAGACCGGACGGCGGCGGTGGCTGGCATCTCGCGGTGATCCGGCACGGCCAGCTCGCCGCGGCCGGAGGGGCCGCCCGCGGGGTTCCGCCGATGCCCGTGGTGGACGCGCTCACCGCGTCCGCCCAAGCGATCCTGCCTGCTCCGGGACCGCTCGGTGGAGCGCTGGTCGAGGAGACGGGCCTGATCGCGCGCTGGCTCACTCAGCCCGGCGTGCGGATCGTGCGAACCGACACCGGCTACTGCACACCGTTGGCCGCGGCCGGACGCTTCGCGGCGTGGGCCGCCACCGCGCGCTCGGCGCGGGCCGCCGCCGAACAGCTCGCCGAACAGTTCGGCGGGCCGGAGCTTCGCCGCTCAGAGACTCTGGGTGAGCCGCACCCAACGCGCGAGCAGCTCTTCGGCCGCCCCGGAGTCGATCGCCTCCTTCGCCCGCGCGAGCCCGGACTCCCAGGCCGGAACCCACTTGGCGTCGCTGGATAGCCCGGCGTGAGCGACCATCGCGCCGGCGGCATTGAGCACGACGGCATCGCGCACCGGCCCCTTGGCGCCGCTGAGCACCGCGCGGGCCGACGCCGCGTTGGCCTCGGCGTCACCGCCGACGAGTTCGGAGATGTCGGCCCGGGCGAAGCCGAACGCGGCCGGGTCGAACGTCAATCGCTCCACCGTGCCGGCCTGCACCCGCCAGATCGTGCTCGTCGTGGTGGTGGTCAGCTCGTCGAGCCCGTCGTCACCGTGCACCACCAGCACGCTGGAGCCGCGGGTGGCGTATACCCCCGCCATCACCGCGGCCAGGTCGCCCCAGGCGCAACCGATCAGGCCTGCCCGCGGGGCGGCCGGGTTGGTCAAGGGCCCCAGCAGGTTGAACACCGTCGGCACACCGATCTCACGGCGCACCACGCCGGCATGCTTGTACGACGGATGGAACTGCGGGGCGAACGCGAAGCCGATGCCGACCTCGGCCACGCACCGCGCGACGTCCTCGGGACCCAGATCGATCCGTACCCCGAGCGCCTCGAGCGTGTCCGCTCCGCCCGACAGCGACGACGCGGCCCGGTTCCCGTGCTTGACCACGGGCACGCCGGCTGCGGCCACCACGATCGAGGCCATGGTGGACAGGTTCACGGTGTTGGCGCCGTCACCGCCGGTGCCGACGATGTCCACGGTCGCGTTGCCGATCGTGTCGGTCGGCACCCGGCGGGCGTGCTTGAGCATGATGTCGGCCAGCTCGGTCACCTCGGCCGACGTGGGCCGCTTCATCTTCATCGAAACCGCGAACGCGGCGATCTGCGCCGGGGTTGCGGTCCCGGTCATGATCTGGTCCATCGCCCAGGCTGTCTGCCCCGCCAGCAACCCCTGACCCGTCGTCAGTCTGCCCAGGATCATCGGCCAGGTGGGAGCGCTCCGGGAGACGTCGGTAGCCGATGTGGAATGGGGCGCAGGGGTAGTCACAGAAGTGATTATGACGAATTGCCTGACCCGGGTGGAGTTCGACAACTACAAAGCGTCATACTTGCTCTCGTGACGAGCGCTGTAGGAACCTCCGGAACCGCCATCACCTCGCGCGTTCATTCGCTGAACCGGCCGAACATGGTAAGTGTCGGCACCATCGTGTGGCTTTCCAGTGAGTTGATGTTCTTTGCTGGACTGTTCGCGATGTATTTCACGGCGCGCGCACAGGCACACGGCGACTGGCCGCCGGAGCCGACCGAACTGAATCTCGCTCTCGCCGTACCGGTGACGCTGGTGCTGATCGCGTCGTCGTTCACGTGCCAGATGGGCGTGTTCGCCGCCGAGCGCGGCGACGTATTCGGGCTCCGCCGCTGGTACACGCTCACGCTGGCGATGGGCACCTTCTTCGTGCTGGGCCAGGGCTATGAGTACCTGCACCTCGTCGAGCACGGAACCACAATCGCCGGCAGTGCCTATGGCACCGTCTTCTACCTGGCGACCGGCTTCCACGGCCTGCACGTCATCGGTGGTCTGATCGCGTTCGTCCTGCTGCTGTTGCGCACCCGGATGAGCAAGTTCACGCCCGCCCAGGCCACCGCGGCCATCGTCGTGTCCTACTACTGGCACTTCGTCGACATCGTGTGGATCGCTCTGTTCGCCGTCATCTACTTCGTCCGATGACCGGCGAGCCGGAACGTCCGACGACGTCACAGCCCAACGAGCGGATGAGAAGGGGTTCGATGACCAGCAAGTCACGCGGTGCCGGACGGCCGGCGACGGTTCGCCGGCGGCGGGTGCGCCGACGCGTCACGGCGGCACTGCTGCTGCTGAGCGGATTGGTGATGGCCGGTGGCCTGGCGGCTACGTTGACTCCGTCACCACAGGTCGCGGTCGCCGATGAATCGGCGTCGGCGATGCTGCGCACTGGTCAACAGCTCTACGAGACCTCCTGCGTGTCGTGCCACGGCGTGAATCTGCAGGGTGTCGCCGATCGCGGCCCGAGCCTGATCGGCGTCGGCGAGGCGGCGGTGTACTTCCAGGTGTCCACCGGCCGTATGCCGGCGATGCGTGGCGAGGCGCAGGCCCCGGCCAAGCCGCGGCAGTTCGACGAGGCACAGACCGACGCGCTCGGCGCCTACATCCAGGCCAACGGCGGCGGACCCGTCGTCCCGCGCGACGAGAACGGCCAGATCGCGTCTCACTCGCTGATCGGTAACGACGTGGCCCGCGGCGGTGATCTGTTCCGCCTCAACTGCGCGTCGTGCCACAACTTCACGGGCAAGGGCGGCGCGCTCTCGTCCGGCAAGTACGCCCCCGACCTCGGTGACGCCAACGAGGCCCAGATCTACACCGCGATGCTGACCGGTCCGCAGAACATGCCGAAATTCTCCGACCGCCAGCTGTCCCCTGAAGAGAAGCGCGACATCGTCGCCTACGTCCGCGAAGCAGCCGAGACGCCCACACCCGGCGGGCTCGGACTGGGCGGCTTCGGACCGACGTCCGAAGGCATGGTCGCGTGGATCGTCGGCATGGTGGCAATCATCGCCGCCGCTCTCTGGATCGGAGCACGGGCATGAGTGACGCGCACGACGACGTGAAGGGCACCGACGTCCCCGGCCACAAGGGCGAACCGGGGCAGCCCACCGACGCCGAACTGGCGAAGATGACGCAGGAAGAACTGCTCGAACTGGGCGGCAAGCTCGACGGCGTCGAGATCGTTCACAAGGAGCCGCGCTGGCCGGTGCCCGGCACCAAGGCCGAGAAGCGCGCCGAACGCACCGTCGCGTACTGGTTTCTGCTGGCCGGTTTCTCCGGCCTCGCACTGCTGCTGATCTTCCTGTTCTGGCCGTGGGAGTACAAGCCCTACGGTTCCGACGGCGAATTCCTGTACTCGTTGACCACCCCGCTCTACGGTCTGACCTTCGGGCTGTCGGTGCTGGCCATCGGTATCGGCGCGGTGCTGTTCCAGAAGAAGTTCATCCCCGAGGAGATCTCGGTCCAGGAGCGCCACGACGGCCGCTCCCCCGAGATCCACCGCAAGACCATCGCGGCCAACCTCGGTGACGCGCTCGACGGCTCGACCATCAAGCGCCGCAAGCTGATCGGCCTGTCGCTGGGCATCGGCTTCGGCGCGTTCGGAGCGGGCACGCTTGTGGCCTTCATCGGCGGGCTCATCAAGAACCCGTGGAAGCCCGTCGTTCCGACCGCGGAGGGCCCCAAGGCAGTGCTGTGGACCTCGGGCTGGACGCCGCGCTTCGAGGGCGAGACCATCTATCTGGCCCGCGCGACCGGCAAGCCCGGCGAGTCCCCGTTCGTCAAGATGCGTCCCGAGGACATCGATGCCGGCGGCATGGAGACCGTGTACCCGTGGCGTGAATCCGACGGTGACGGAACGACTGTCGAGTCCGAGCACCACATTTTCGAGATCTCGATGGGCGTGCGCAACCCGGTGATGCTGATCCGCATCAAGCCCGCGGACATGTCCCGGGTGGTCAAGCGCCGCGGCCAGGAGAGCTTCAACTTCGGCGAGTTGTTCGCCTACACGAAGGTGTGCTCGCACCTGGGCTGCCCGTCCTCGCTGTACGAGCAGCAGACCTACCGCATTCTGTGCCCGTGTCACCAGTCGCAGTTCGACGCGTTGCACTTCGCCAAGCCGATCTTCGGTCCGGCGGCCCGTGCGCTCGCGCAGCTGCCGATCACCATTGATCAAGAGGGCTACCTGGTCGCCAACGGCGACTTCATCGAACCCGTCGGACCGGCATTCTGGGAGCGGAAGTCATGAGCCCACGTCTAGACGCAGCCACGATCGCGGCCAGGCAGGGTGACGCGATCGACTCGCGGTATCACCCGTCGGCTGCGGTGCGCCGGCAGCTCAACAAGGTCTTCCCCACGCACTGGTCGTTCCTGCTGGGCGAGATCGCGATGTACAGCTTCATCGTGCTGCTCATCACGGGCGTTTACCTGACGCTGTTCTTCGATCCGTCGATGGCGCACGTCACCTATGACGGCGTGTACCAGCCGCTGCGCGGGGTCGGCATGTCCCGCGCCTACGAGACGACGCTGGACATCAGCTTCGAGGTGCGCGGCGGCCTGTTCGTCCGTCAGGTCCACCACTGGGCGGCGCTGCTGTTCGCCGCGTCCATCATGGTCCACCTGGCCCGTGTCTTCTTCACCGGCGCGTTCCGTCGCCCGCGTGAGGCGAACTGGGTGATCGGCTCGCTGCTGCTGATCCTGGCCATGTTCGAAGGCTTCTTCGGGTACTCGCTGCCCGACGACCTGCTCTCGGGCACCGGCATCCGCGCCGCGCTGTCGGGCATCACGATGGGCATCCCGATCGTCGGCACCTGGATGCACTGGGCGCTGTTCGGCGGCGACTTCCCCGGCGAGATCCTGATCCCCCGCCTCTATGCGCTGCACATTCTGCTGATTCCGGGAATCATCCTGGCGCTCATCGGTGTTCACCTCGCGTTGGTCTGGTTCCAGAAGCACACGCAGTTCCCCGGCCCCGGCCGCACCGAGACCAACGTCGTCGGCGTGCGCGTCATGCCGGTGTTCGCGATCAAGTCGGGTGCGTTCTTCGCGGTGACGGTCGGCATCCTCGGTCTGATGGGCGGCCTGCTCCAGATCAACCCGGTGTGGACGATCGGCCCCTACAAGCCGTCCCAGGTGTCGGCGGGCAGCCAGCCGGACTTCTACATGATGTGGACGGACGGCCTGATCCGGTTGTGGCCGGCATGGGAGTTCTACCCGTTCGGTCACACCATCCCGCAGGGCGTGTGGGTGGCTGTGGGCATGGGACTGATCTTCACGCTGCTGGCTGCGTATCCGTTCCTGGAGAAGAAGCTGAGCGGGGACGACGCGCACCACAACCTATTGCAGCGTCCGCGTGACGCACCGACCCGCACCGCGGTGGGCGCCGCCGCGATCGCGTTCTACATCGTGCTGACCTTCGCGTGTATGAACGACATCATCGCGCTGAAGTTCCACATCTCGCTCAATGCGACGACGTGGATCGGCCGCGTCGGCATGGTGGTGCTTCCCGCGATCGTGTACTTCGTCGCCTACCGCTGGGCGGTGGCGCTGCAGCGCAGCGACCGCGAGGTGCTCGAGCACGGCGTCGAGACCGGCATCATCAAGCGGCTGCCGCACGGCGCCTACGTCGAGCTGCACCAGCCGCTGGGTCCTGTCGACGAGCATGGTCATCCGATTCCGCTGCAGTACCAGGGCGCCGCCCTGCCGAAGCGGATGAACAAGCTGGGATCGGCGGGCGCCCCGGGCACCGGCAGCTTCCTGCGGGGCGACCCGCTGTCCGAGCACGAGGCGCTGACCGAGGCGGCGCACGCGTCCGAGCATCGCGCGCTGACCGCACTGCGGGAGCACCAGGAGCGCAGCTCCGGCAACGGCTCCTCGAACGGATCGTCCAACGGACACCACTGACGAGCCGCGAAGCACGAAGATCCGCCCCCAGCCGCAAGGATGGGGGCGGATCTTTTTGTGTGAGCTGTCGGCCGAAGAGGGCCGGTTCGTCCCGGGCCCTCCCCCGCCCCACCCGTCACACGCATTCACCCTCTGCAGACAAAGCGCGAGAAGACCACTGCAGAAAGCAGATTCGTGTGACCCCCGAGACTCCCCGCAGCCGTCCGCGTCTTCGCCCGGGCCGGCTCAGCTTTCGGTGTCGGAGCGCAGCTCGCGCAGGAAGTACCACGGGAGCGCGCACATCCCGACGGTGACGGCGCCGGCGAGGCCGTACAGCACCCATGCCGCAGTGTCGCTGTCGACGGCCATCAGATAGGTCGCCGCCGAGATCAGCAGCGTCGCAACGCCCATCGCGGCCGCGATCGATGCGGTGCACCGCAGGTACATCTGGTCGGTCACCGGCGAACTCGCCGCCGAGGACCCCGGCATCGTCGGCAACGGACCGCTCGCCTCGACGGGGCGCGCGACGCGCAGTTTCTCCGTCGGTGCGTCCAGCCCGCGCACCGGCGACGGTGCGCTCTCGGCACGCGGTGCCGGCGCGGGCACGGCCTCCGATTCGGTCGTCCGCCGGGCACGCAGCAGCAGCGGCACAGCCGCCACGATCACCGCCGCAGACACCCCGATGATCGTGTACAGCACCCACGGGGTCCCGGACCCCCCTGCGGACTGCGCATGGCCTCGCGCGAGGTCGACCAAGGCCACGACGGCCGCGACCGCGGCACCCAGTGCGGCCAACCACACCACGGCACAGCCGCCCAGCAGCAGGCGATCCGTGCGATCGAGTGTGGCGACGTCGAGGCCCGGCCGGGTCCGGGTGGTGTCGGTGAGGTTCGTCATCTGCGGTCTGCGGCCTAACAGCTGGTCTGTGCGGCGTTGCTGGTGTTGGACGACAACACCGTTCCGTCGCTTGTCGTGATTGAGCAGTTCAGCCGGCTGACCAGAAACAGGCTCGAAGCCTGAACCGAGCCGACCTCCGACTGGGAGATCGGGGTGACCGTCAACGACCACGGGATGTAGACGTTGCGCTGCGTACGGCTGCGACCCGACGCGTCGATGTAGGTGACGGTGATGATGTCGCCCGGCGCCTTCGTCCCGGTCACCGAGTAGGTGACCTGACGCGGTCCCGACCGCGTCGTGGTCGGAGGCGGCGGCGGTGCCGGTTCCTCCGTGGTCGGAGGCGGCGGAGGCGGCGCCTCCGTGGTGGCCGGCGGTGGAGGAGGCGGCGGCTCGGTGACCGTGACGGTCTCAGGTGGTGGCGGCGGGGGCGGAGCCTCTTCCGAGGTCGGAGGCGGCGGGGGCGGCGGCGGCTCGGTCGTGGTGAACTCGTCCTGCACCGGGGGCACCGATTCGGTGGTCGTCGTGGTCGGTGTCGCCAGGTTGTCGGTCTCGGTGCGTGTCACCAGCACCGACACGGACACGACCAGCGCGATCGCGGCAACGATCGCAACCACCCCGACCACCCACGGCCATCGGGGCGGCGGCGCCTGCTCGACGTCGACGTTCGCGTCGTAGCTGTCGTAGTCGTACAACGATGCGTCCGCCGGCACGTAGGGCGGACTGACGAACTGTTCGGATTCCGGCGCCGAATAGGCCCGAGAATAGAAGTCGGTCTGACCGGTATCGGGATTGTCGGCGGTGGGTTCGTCCGGGGTGGGCTGGCCAGCCGGCTCCTCACCTGGGAGGCCAGAGCTGCCAGAGTCCTGCCCGGGAGGATTCGGCCCGCTCATCTACGTCTATCCTTTTCGACTGCTTCTCCGGCGCGGTGGTCGCCGTGGCGGCTCATGGCGCCTCGGCAACACTACCCAACGGCAGCACCCGATCGGATGGCTCGACGCGTGTTGCGGGTGAACTCATGCCCTGATTGTGACCTTGTCGCCGGGGCGGTGGTCAGTGCTTCTCCGGGCCCCAGTGGTACTCGAAGACCAGACCCGACACGGTCACCAGGATGAAGCAGACGCCGGCGATGATCAGCCACGGCAGCCACATGGCCAGCCCAACTGCAGCGACCGATCCGGACAGCGCGATGAAGATCGGCCACCAGCTGTGCGGGCTGAAGAAACCGAGCTCTCCGGCGCCGTCGGCGATCTCGGCGTCCTCGTAGTCCTCGGGCCGGGTGTCGAGGCGGCGCGCGACGAACCGGAAGAAAGTGCCGACGATCAGCGAAAGGCCCGTGGTGAGCGCCAGCGCGGTGCTGCCGGCCCACTCGATACCGCCCTGGGCGAACATATAGGTCAGCACGACGTACACCACGGTGCACAGCGCGAAGAACGCCGTCAGGAACTCGAACAACCTGGCTTCGATGTGCATCTGCTGTCCTTACCTGCTCGCCTGGGGCAGCTCGGGTGCTCCCTCACCGCGACGGGTGTCGAAGGGTTTGGTGGTGACGGCCACCGGCGACTGATTGATCGCCTCCAACGCCTCGGCGTTGGTCTTGCCGGCACTGCGCTGATCGAGGTACGCCTTGAAGTCGTTGGGCTCCACCACACGCAGCTCGAAGTTCATCATCGCGTGGTAGGTGCCGCACATCTCGGTGCAACGACCGACGAACGCGCCGGTCTGGTTGATCTCGCTGATCTGGAAGACGTTGTCGGAGTTGTTCTCCTTGGGGTTGGGCAGCACGTCCCGCTTGAACAGGAACTCAGGCACCCAGAACCCATGGATGACGTCCGCCGAGGCGATCTGGAACTCGACCCGCTTGCCGACCGGCACCACCAGCACCGGGATCTCGGTGGAGGTCCCGATGGTCTCGATCTTGTCGAAGTTCAGGTAGGTACGGTCCTCGGGGTTCTTGCCGTAGATGGCGCCGACCTGCTCGATGCCGTGATCGTCCACGCCCTCGGGACGCGAGGTCATGGCCTCTTTGCGGGCGTTGTCCACGCCGTCGTAGGTCAGCGTGCCGTCGGCGAAATCGACCTTCTGGTAGCCGAACTTCCAGTTCCACTGGAACGCCGTGACGTCGATCACGACCTCAGGGTTGTCTTCCTTGTTCAGCATCCGCTCCTGCACCACCACGGTGAAGTAGAAGAGCACCGAAATGATGATGAACGGGATCACCGTCAGCGTCAGCTCCAGCGGCATGTTGTAGCCAAACTGGCGAGGCAACTCGGTGTCGCCCTTCTTCTTCCGGTGGAAGGCCATCGTCCACAACAGCAGGATGTAGACGATCGCGCCGACGACGAACGCGGCGATCACCGAACCGATCCACAATTCGCGGTTCAGGTGTGCTTCCGGGGTGATGCCGTTGGGCCAGCCGAGGCCGAGCACCTCAGACCAACTGCACCCGCTGAGTAGCACCGCCGTCCCGCCCAGAAGCAGCGACAATGCCACCAACTTAGGACCGCGAGCGGACACGTTGGCGCCTCCTACTAAGTCGTTAAACCGGCGGCCGGTCAGACGGCTGCATCGAATACTACGCAGCGTAGACCACGCCCTCGACCGCACGCGAAGGGACCGGTGGATGTGGGCACGTGCCGATCTCTGCACGCACTCCGCAACAGGCATACTGGCGCGGTGTGCGGACTTCTGGCGCTGGTCACCGACCCTTCCTCTGAGGTATCCCCCACCACCGTCGATGCCGTGTCCGGAGCGACCGCCCAGATGCGGCACCGCGGCCCGGACGAGCCCGGCACCTGGCACGACGGCCGCGTGGTGCTCGGTTTCAACCGGCTCTCGATCATCGACATCGCACACAGCCACCAGCCGCTGCGGTGGGGGCCGCCGGAGGCGCCGGAGCGCTACACGCTGGTGTTCAACGGCGAAATCTACAACTACCTGGAACTGCGGGACGCGCTGCGGTCCGAGTTCGGCGCGGAGTTCCACACCGACGGTGACGGCGAGGCCATCGTGGTGGCCTACCACCACTGGGGCGCCGAAGCGCTGACCCGGCTGCGCGGCATGTTCGCGTTCGCGCTGTGGGACAGCGTCACACAGGAACTGTTCTGTGCCAGGGACCCCTTCGGCATCAAACCGCTCTACATGGCGACCGGCCCCGGCGGCACCGTCGTCGGCAGCGAGAAGAAATGCCTGCTGGAGGTCGCCGACCGGCTCGGGATCGATCTCGGTATCGACGAGCGAGCCGTTGAGCACTACACCGTGTTGCAGTACGTCCCCGAACCCGAGACGCTGCACCGCGGCATCCGCAGGCTGGAATCGGGCAGTTCGGCTGTGATCCGGCCGGGCGCCGGCCCGGAGGTGACGCGTTACTTCAAGCCGCGGTTCGACGCGGTGGCATTCCGGCCGGGAACAGAGCAGTCCCGCTACGACGAGATCACCGCCGCGCTCGAGGACTCGGTGGCCAAGCACATGCGTGCCGATGTGACGGTGGGTGCGTTCCTGTCCGGCGGTATCGACTCGACCGCGATCGCGGCGCTGGCGATGCGGCACAACCCGCGGCTGATCACGTTCACCACCGGCTTCGAACGGGAGGGGTTCTCCGAGGTCGACGTCGCGGTCGCATCGGCCGAAGCGATCGGCGCCCGCCACGTCACCAAGGTGGTCAGCCAGCAGGAGTTCGTCGCGGCGCTGCCCGAGATCGTCTGGTATCTCGACGAACCCGTCGCCGACCCGGCGCTGGTCCCGCTGTACTTCATCGCCCGGGAGGCCCGTAAACACGTCAAGGTGGTGCTCTCCGGCGAGGGCGCCGACGAGCTGTTCGGCGGCTACACGATCTATCGGGAACCGTTGTCGCTCAAGGCTTTCGACTACCTTCCCCGCGGCCTGCGCAAGTCGGTGGGCCGGATGGCCGGCCCGTTGCCCGAGGGTCTGCGCGGCAAGAGCCTGCTGCACCGCGGATCCTTGACGCTCGAGGAGCGCTATTACGGCAACGCGCGCAGCTTCTCGGACGCGCAGCTGCGCGCGGTGCTGCCGCGGTTCCGCCCGGAATGGGTGCACACCGATGTGACGGCGCCGGTGTACGCCCAGTCACAGGGCTGGGACCCGGTGGCGCGGATGCAGCACATCGATCTGTTCACCTGGCTGCGCGGCGACATCCTGGTCAAGGCGGACAAGATGACGATGGCCAACTCGCTGGAGTTGCGGGTGCCGTTCCTGGATCCCGAGGTGTTCGCGGTCGCGTCGAGGCTGCCGTACGACCAGAAGATCACCCGGTCGACGACGAAGTACGCATTGCGTCGCGCGCTCGAACCCATCGTTCCCGCGCACGTGCTCAACCGCCCGAAACTGGGCTTCCCGGTGCCGATCCGGCACTGGCTGCGCTCCGGCGAGCTGCTCGACTGGGCGCACGGGATGGTCGGCACGTCCGGCGCGGGCGATTTCGTCGATCTCGCCGCGGTCCGCTCCATGCTCGACGAACACCGCAGCGGCACCACCGACCACAGCCGCCGGCTGTGGACCATGCTGATCTTCATGCTGTGGTACGGGATCTTCGTCGACAAGAGCGTGACCCCGCAGATCAGCGAGCCGACCTACCCCGTACAGCTTTAGGCGCTAAAGCGCCTCGGTGGGCTCTGTCGGCGCTAAAGCGCCTCTGTGGGCTCTGTCGGCGCTAAAGCGCCTCGGCGATCTCCCGGGCAGCTTCAGCCCCATACGCGTCCGAGAGGCGCTCCACGGCCGACTCCTTGTGCCAGCTCCACTCCTGCGGACCCGGGGCCTCCAGCACCAGCGTGGCCACCAGAGAGGCCAGCTGGGCCGCGCGCTCCAGCGACAGCCCGGCGTCACGGCCGGTCAGGAAGCCGGCGCGGAACGCGTCGCCGATCCCGGTCGGATCCTCCTTGTGGGTCTCGGGCACCACGTCGACGTGCACGAAGGTTCCGTCGCGACCCACGAGGTCCACGCCCTTCTCACCCAGGGTGGTGACGCGCAGCTGGATCTGGCTCATCACCTCTGCCTCCGACCAGCCGGACTTCTGCAGCAGCAGATCCCACTCGTAGTCGTTGGTGAACAGGTAGCTCGCGCCGTTGATCAGATTGCGGATCTCCTGCCCCGACAGCCGCGCCAACTGCTGGCTGGGGTCGGCCGCGAACGCCAGGCCGAGCGTGCGGCACTCCTCGGTGTAGAGGAACATCGCCTCCGGGTCGTTGGCTCCGATGATCACCAGATCCGGTGTGCCCGTTTGCTTCACGACGTCGGCAAGCTTGATGTTGCGAGCCTCCGACATCGCCCCCGGGTAGAAGGACGCGATCTGGGCCATGTCCTCGTCGGTGGTGCACACGAACCGCGCCGTGTAGGCGCTCTGTGACACGAGCACGCTGTCGCAGTTCACACCGTGCGCGGTGAGCCACTGCCGGTAGTCGTCGAAGTCTTCCCCGACCGCTCCGATCAGCAGCGGGCTTCCGCCGAGCACGCCCATCGCGAACGCCATGTTCCCGGCGACGCCGCCGCGATGCATGACGAGATCGTCGACGAGGAAACTCAACGAGACCTTCTGCAGGTGGTCGGCCAGCAGCTGTTCGGAGAACTTCCCCGGAAAGCGCATCAGATGGTCGGTCGCTATCGATCCGGTCACCGCAATGGTCACGCAGTCCCACCCTTCGTGTTCATGAGCATTTCAGCCTAGTGTCGAGCACTCCGGCGGGCAGATCTCGGCCCCGTCCCGGCCTCGCTGTCGGCAGGGTCACCCCGGCCAGGTGCGCTAACCTGCCTATAAGTGCCTGCCCGGTCACTGTAGATGCCGCAGGATCCGATCGACTTCCCCGGGAGCAAATCTATGACTGGTCCGTACCCGCCCCAATACGGCGCAGGACCAGCAGGCCCGCAGATGTATCCGGAGGGTTATCCGCCGCCGACCTACCCGGCGATGGGGACTCCCTATCCCGAGGCCGGCCCGGCGGCGTCCTATCCGGGCCCGCTGCCGCCGCCGGTGCAGTACCCCAAGCGCAGGCGCCCCTGGATCGTCGCCGCCGTCGCGGTGGTGGCGGTCGTCGGGCTCGTCGCGGTGATCGCCGCGGTGGCGCTGACCGGCCGGCGCGACGACGCCGGCTCCTCCGGCGCCCTCACCGAGGCGACGGCCAAGACCGCGATCCAGGACTATCTGGACGCGCTGACCAACGGCGACGACGAGACCGTGGCGCGGCACACCCTGTGCGGCCTGTTCGACGCGGTCAAGGAACGGCGCTCTGATCTGGCGCTGGCCAACCTGTCCAGCGACGCGTTCCGTAAGCAGTACGACAGCGCCGAGGTGACCGCGATCGACAAGATGGTGCTGTCCTCACCGACCCAGGCACAGGTGCTGTTCACGATGCGGGTGGTCCCGGCCAGCGGCTCGTCGCGCACGCAGCCCCAGGAGGCCGACGAGCAGGCCGTTGCGCAGCTGCTGTCGGTCGATGACGAGGTGTTGGTGTGCTCCTACCTGCCGCGCACGGCAGGTCAGTACTGATCGATCCGGTGCCGGCTCAGTTGAACGAGTCGCCGCACGCGCACGAACCGGTGGCGTTCGGGTTGTCGATGGTGAAGCCCTGCTTCTCGATCGTGTCCACGAAGTCGATGGTGGCGCCCTGCACATAGGGGGCGCTCATGCGGTCGACCGTGAGCTCGACGCCGTTGAAGTCGACGGTCAGGTCGCCGTCGAGGGTGCGGTCGTCGAAGAAGAGGTTGTAGCGCAGACCTGCGCACCCGCCGGGCTGCACAGCGATCCGCAGCGCCAGGTCGTCACGACCCTCCTGGTCGAGCAGAGCCTTCGCCTTGGCGGCCGCGGCATCGGTCAGAGTCACGCCGTGTTGGGCGTCGGTGGCCTGACCTGCCTGCACTGCCGAATCGTCCTGAACAGTCATGAAATCTCCCGTGTGGATGTTCGTGGAAGGGGCCCGCGGTTTGGCCGAGGTGGCCATGCGAGGTCTGACCCCACTGACTCAACGGTACCCCGTTCCCCCGCTATTCCCCATCTATCCCCAGCTTCCCGCGACGTCCGCGGCGAGACCGGTCAACTGGTCGGCCGCGTCCTCGATGGCACGCTGGACGGATCCCGCGTACTCGGCCACGGAGCGGGCCGTTTCAATACCCGCCGCCTGCAGCGCGGCATGGTCCAGCGTGACCTGCCCGGCCAGCACCAGCACCGGAATCCGGTGCGCCTGCGCGCTCGCTGCCAGGGCACTGACCACTTTGCCGTGCAGCGACTGGTCGTCGAAGCGGCCTTCCCCGGTGATGACCAGGTCGGCGGCGGCCACGTCGGCGTCGAGCCCGGTGTGCTCGGCGATGATCGCCGCGCCCGATTCGCGCCTACCCCCGAGCGCCAGCAGTGCGGCGCCGATACCTCCGGCGGCGCCGGCACCCGGTTCGTCACGGATCGAGCGCCCCGCCGCGGCATCGAGGTGGCGCGCCCAGTCCGTCAGCCGCTGTTCGAGGACGACGACGGTGTCCGGGTCGGCGCCCTTCTGCGGACCGAACACCGCGGCCGCCCCCCGAGGCCCGAGCAGGGGGTGTTCGACGTCACTGGCGGCGATCAGCTCGACATCGGCGAGCAGCTTGCGGGCGGCGTCCAGCCCGCCGAGGGCCTCGACCATCCCCCGGCCGCCGTCGGTGCAGCCGCTGCCGCCGAGTCCGACGAGAATACGGCGCGCGCCCGCGGCGTACGCCGCGGCGATCAGCTGACCGACCCCGCTGCTGTGCGCCGCCAACGCCGTGCGGACCGTCGGCGGCCCGCCGAGCAGGGCGAGCCCGCAGGCCTGCGCGCACTCGATATACGCGGTGACCGGCGGGTCGCCGTCGAAGACCCACTGCGCCTCGACCTCGGCGTCCAGCGGGCCTGCCACCGTCGTCGTCCGCGTGTGCCCCAGCCGGCCGGCCAGCACCTCGACGAACCCGGGCCCGCCGTCGGACTGCGGGGCCAGGGTCAGCACATCCGCCGGACGCGCCCGCCGCCAGCCGTCGGCGATGGCCCGGGCGGCCTGCACAGCGGTGAGGCTGTCGCCGAAACAGTCGGGCGCGATGAGAATGCTTGCCACCACGGCAGACTATGGCCTGTCCGCGGGCCCCGCAGGTCGCGCGGATTGGGTCGCCCGGCGGCCGAGAAGTAACCTGGCAGTCGTGAAACTGCTGGGCCGTAAGAACGACGACTCCGGGGATCCCCGCGACTCTGCGCCCTCCGCCGACCAGCGCGCCGACGCGGCCGCAGCCGAGCGGGCCGGGACGGCGCCCAAGGGCAAGCCGACACCGAAGCGCAACCAGGCGGCCCGCAGGCGCGGCCCGGTCGCGCCGGCGCCGATGACGGCCGCCGAGGCCCGGAAGCGCCGCAAGGAGATGCGCGGGCCGAAGCTGTCCCGCGAGGAGCGCAAGGCCGAGCGCCTTGAGCGCCGGGCCGACATGTCCGAGCGCCGGGCACGGATGATGGCCGGCGAGGACGCCTACCTGCTCCCCCGCGACCGTGGCCCGGTGCGCCGGTACGTGCGTGACGTGGTCGATGCGCGACGCAACCTGCTCGGCTTGTTCATGCCGTCGGCCCTGTTCCTGATCTTCGTGATGCTGGCCGTGCCCTCGGTCCAGGTGCAGGCGTTCCTGTCGCCGGCGATGCTGGTTCTGGTGCTGATCATGGTGATCGACGGGTTCTTCCTGGGCCGCAAGGTGAACCGGATGGCCGACGAGAAGTTCCCGGGCAACACCGAGACCGGCTGGAAGCTCGGTTTCTACGCCGCCAGCCGCGCCTCTCAGCTGCGCCGTATGCGTGCGCCGCGGCCGCAGGTCGAGCGCGGCACCCGCGTTGCGTGACGCCGGAGGTGGCGTACTTTCCTGAGATCGCCGCGCCTGACGCCGACGCCGCCGCGGCCGCGCGGGCCCGGCAGTCCACACTCACCAAACCGACGGGCGCGCTCGGCCGGCTCGAAGACCTGTCGATCTGGGTCGCGGCATGCCAAGGCGTCTGTCCGCCAAGGCAATTCGATCGGGCCCGGGTGGTGGTTTTCGCCGGCGACCACGGTGTCGCCGCGGCCGGAGTGTCGGCCTATCCCGCCGAGGTGACCGCGGCGATGGTGGCGAACATCGCCGCCGGCGGCGCCGCAGTGAACGTGCTGGCCGACGTCGCCGGTGCCGGTGTGCGGGTCGTCGACATGGCCGTCGACACCGACGAGCCGCTGACGGAGGCGATCGGCGCCGACAAGATCCGGCGCTCCAGCGGCAACATCGCGGTCGAAGACGCGCTGACACCCGACGAGGTGGTGCAGGCCATCGACGCCGGGCGCCGCCTCGCCGACGAGGAAGTGGACTCCGGCGCCGACCTGCTGATCGCCGGCGACATGGGCATCGGCAACACCACACCGGCGACCACGCTGATCGCCGCGCTGACCGACTCCGAACCCGTGGCCGTAGTGGGCCGGGGCACCGGCATCGACGACGCCGGCTGGGCCCGCAAGACCGCCGCGATCCGCGACGCGCTCTACCGCACCCGGCGGCTGTCCGCCGATCCGATCGCGCTGCTGAGAATCTGTGGCGGCGCCGATCTGGCCGCCATGACCGGGTTCTGCGCGCAGGCCGCGGTGCGCCGCACCCCGCTGCTGCTCGACGGCATGGTGGTGACGTCCGCGGCGCTGGCCGCCGAGAAGCTCGCGCCGGGCGCGCGGCTGTGGTGGCAGGCCGGTCACCGCTCCACCGAACCGGCCCACACCCTGGCGCTGCGTCACCTCGACCTCGAGCCGATCGTCGATCTGGGGATGCGCCTCGGTGAGGGTTCCGGCGCGCTGGTCGCGCTCCCGGTGCTGCGTGCCGCCGTCGCGACCCTGGCGTCGATGGCCACCTTCGGGGAAGCCGGAATCAGCGAGGCCTGACGCGTGATCTCCTCACTGGCAGGTGCATTCGCTTTCGCAACGGTCCTGCCGGTGCCGGCGCGGGTCTCGGCCGGCGCCGGGCGCGGGGTGTTGACCGCGCTGCCGGTGGCGGGCGCGGCGCTCGGTGCGTTGGCGGGCGGCGTGCTGGCGGCAGGATTCTGGGCGTTCGGCGACGGCAGCGCACTGGCCGGGGCGCTGGCCGTCGCAGCGCTGCTGCTGGCCACCCGCGGCCTGCACATCGACGGCCTGTCCGACACCGTCGACGGGCTGGGCTGCTACGGGCCGCCCGAGCGGGCGCTGTCGGTGATGCGCGACGGCAGCGCGGGTCCGTTCGGGGTCGCGGCGGTGGCGGTGACGCTGCTCGTCCAGTCGTTGGCGTTCGCGCAGTCCGGTTGGGCCGCGGCGATTGTCGCCGTCGCGGCGGGGCGGGTGGCCGCCGTCGCCGCATGCCGTCGCGGGATCCCCTCGGCCACCGGCAGCACCCTCGGCGCGCTGGCGGCAGGCACGCAGCCGGTCTGGTTGGTCGCCGCCTGGGTGGCCGTCGCCGTCGCCGCGGCGGTGCCGGTGTGCGCGCGGCCGTGGCAGGGGCCGCTGGTGGTGGTGCTGGCGCTGGTCTGCAGTGCAGCGCTCGTCGCCCACTGCGTCCGCCGCTTCGGCGGGATCACCGGTGACGTGCTCGGCGCGGCCGTCGAGGTGACGACGGTGATCGTCGCGGTCGGTCTGGCGGTCCGCTAGGACAGCCGGGCCATCCAGCAATGGGTGTCGGCGAACGTGCCGCGCTGGATGCCGGTCAACGTGTCCCGCAGCGCCATGGTGATCTCCCCCGGCTCGCCGTCGGCGATGGTGAACTCGCCCTCGCCGTACTTGACGTGAGAGACCGGGGTGATGACCGCGGCGGTCCCGCAGGCGAAGACCTCGGTGATCTCTCCCGCGGCCGCCTTCTTCTGCCACTCGTCGACGTCGATTTTGCGTTCCTCGACCGCGAACCCGGCGTCGGTGGCCAACTGCAGCAACGAGTTCCGGGTGATGCCGGGCAGCAGCGACCCCGACAGTTCCGGAGTGACCAGACGGGCGGTGCCGCCGCTGCCGAAGACGAAGAACAGGTTCATGCCGCCCATCTCCTCGATGTAGCGGCGTTCGATCGCGTCGAGCCACACCACCTGATCGCATCCGTGTGCGGCGGCCTCGGCCTGTGCCAGCAGCGACGCGGCGTAGTTGCCGCCGAATTTGGCGGCCCCGGTGCCGCCGGGCGAGGCGCGCACGTACTCGTGCGAGAGCCACACACTGACCGGCTTGATCCCGCGCGGGAAGTAGGCCCCCGCGGGTGAGCCGATGACCATGTAGCGGTACTCGTCGGCCGGCCGCACACCGAGACCGGGTTCGGTGGCGAAGATGAACGGCCGCAGGTACAGCGACTCCTCGCCGCCCGCGCGCGGCACCCACTTCTCGTCGATGGCGATCAGCTGCCGCAGCGATTCGATGAACACCTCGTCGGGCAGCTCCGGGATGGCCAGCCGGCGCGCCGAGGAACGCAACCGCGCCGCGTTGGCCTCGGGACGGAACGACACGATCGACCCGTCGGCCCACCGGTAGGCCTTCAGCCCTTCGAAGACTTCCTGCGCGTAGTGCAGCACGATCGCCGAAGGGTCCAGTTCGATGGGGCCGTACGGGATGACGCGGGCGTCGTGCCAGCCTTCGCCGCTGGTGTAGTCGATCGAGACCATGTGGTCGGTGTGGAACCTGCCGAATCCGGGGTTCTCCAGGATCCCGGCGCGTACCTCGTCGCTCGCCGGATTCGCGTTGCGATCGACGGTGAACTCGAGGCCTTCAGTCATGCAGGCGATTCTATAACCCGGCGGCCAACCGTTTTTGGGGTGCGGCCTCAGCGGGTGCGGGTGTCGACGAACGGCGGCTTGACCACTTCACATTCGATGCGGCGACCGCGGACGTCGACGTCGACGTGTGCGCCGTCGGCGATGTCGGCTGCGGTGTCGATCAATGCCAGTGCGATCCCCACTTTCAGTGTGGGAGAGAAGGTTCCCGATGTCGTGGCGCCGACGGCGGTGTCTCCGGCGAGCACCGTCAGGTCCGGCCGCAGCACACCCCGACCGACCGCGCGCAACCCCCGCAGGGTGCGCCGCGGGCCGGCTTCCTTCTCCGCGAGCAGTGCCTCACGGCCCCAGAATGCGTCCTTCTTCCAGCCGATCGCCCAACCGCAGCGGGCCTGCAGCGGCGAGATGGCCGGCGACAGCTCGTGGCCGTGCAGTGGATATCCCATCTCGGTGCGCAACGTGTCGCGGGCGCCCAGACCGGCCGGTTGGCCGCCGGCCGCCTGCACCGCCTCCAGCAGCGCGTCGAACACCACCGCGGCCTGATCCCAGCCCGGCAGCAGCTCGTAGCCGTGTTCACCGGTGTATCCGGTCCTGCAGACCCGCACGTCGACGCCGCGGTACTCGGCGTCGGCGTAGCCCATGTAGTCCATGTCCGTCGGAAGTCCCAGCCCGCCGACGACGTCGGCCGACTTCGGTCCCTGCACCGCGAGCACGGCCCGGGACCGATGCTCGTCGGTGATGGTCAGACCGTCCGGGGCGCGCTCCTGCAGCGCGGCGACCACGGCTGCGGTGTTGGCCGCGTTGGGCACCAGGAAGATCTCGTCGTCGGAGACGTAATAGGCGATCAGGTCGTCGATCACCCCGCCGTCCTCGGTGCAGCACAGCGTGTACTGGGCCTTGCCCGGCCCGATCCGGCGCAGGTCGTTGGTGAACGCGGAGTTGACGTACTCGGCGGCGCCGGGCCCCTTCACCAGCGCCTTGCCGAGGTGACTGACGTCGAACAAACCGACCGTGCTCCGGGTGGCGTTGTGCTCGGCCACCGTGCCGGCGTAGGACACCGGCATCGACCAGCCGCCGAATTCGGCGAAGCTCGCACCGAGCTTGCGGTGACGGTTCTCCAGAGGGCCGGCCAGCACGTTGTCGCTCACGGCGAACCACACTAGTAGTGCGCCGCACCCCAACGGCATGGCTAGGGTGAATCCCCGTGAGCACCTCAGCCGGTTACCAGTCCCCCGCCGTCACGGTCGCCACCGCGCTGCCCAAGCGCCGGGTTGACTCGTCGGTCCTCATCGTGCCCGTCGTCAGCGACGGGAACGGCAGTGAGGGCAGCGACGCCCGCGCCACCGTGGTGGCCGGCTCCTACCTGAGCGCCGAGGCCGTCGGTGAGATCGAGGCCGCGCTGCAGGCGCTCGGCGCCAAGGGCGGCAACGAGCAGGTCACGCGCGTGGTCGTGTCGGGGCTGCCGGTGGCCAGCGTGGTGGCCGTCGGTCTGGGCAAGAGCCGCGACGAGTTTCCGGCCGAGACGATCCGCCGCGCCGCCGGCGCGGCGGCGCGGTCGCTGTCGGGTGTCGAGGCGGTGGTCACCACGCTGTCCGATCTCAACCTGGAGGCGGCGATCGAGGGGTTGATCCTCGGCTCGTACCGGTTCTCGGAGTTCCGCAGCGAGAAGACCGCACCCAAGGACGCCGGGCTGCGCTCGATCACCGCGCTGACCCCCGACACGAAAGCGGCGACCAAGGATGCCGCTGCCCGCGCGGCGGCCATCGCCACCGCGGTCGCCACCGCCCGCGACTTCGTCAACACCCCGCCCAGCCACCTCTACCCTGCCGAATTCGCCTCTCGGGCAAAGACATTGGGCGAGGCTGCCGGCCTCGAAGTCGAGGTGCTGGACGAGAAGGCGCTCACCAAGGCCGGTTACGGTGGGATCATCGGCGTGGGCAAGGGGTCGTCACGCCCACCACGGCTGGTGCGACTGGCCCACCGCGGCGGCGGCCGTTCGGGCAAGAAGGTGGCGCTGGTCGGCAAGGGCATCACGTTCGACACCGGCGGCATCTCGATCAAGCCGGCCGCCAACATGCACCACATGACCTCCGACATGGGCGGCGCGGCGGCCGTGATCGCGACGGTCGTGCTCGCCGCACTCCGGAACCTGCCGATCGACGTGGTCGCGTACGTGCCGATGGCCGAGAACATGCCGTCGTCCACCGCGCAGCGTCCCGGCGATGTGCTGACCCAGTACGGCGGCACCACCGTCGAGGTGCTCAACACCGACGCCGAGGGCCGGCTCATCCTGGCCGACGCGATCGTGCGGGCGTGTGAGGACGAGCCCGACTACCTGATCGAGACCTCGACGCTGACGGGCGCGCAGACCGTGGCACTGGGTTCGCGAACCCCGGGCGTGATGGGCAGCGACGACTTCCGCGATCGGGTCGCCGAGCTGTCCCAGGCGGTCGGCGAGAACGGCTGGCCGATGCCGCTGCCCGAGGAGCTCAAGGACGAGCTGAAGTCCACCGTCGCCGATCTGGCCAACGTCAGCGGCTCCCGGTTCGCCGGCATGCTGGTCGCCGGCACCTACCTGCGGGAGTTCGTCGCCGAGGGTGTTGAGTGGGCGCACATCGACGTCGCGGCGCCGGCGTACAACTCCGGAGGCCCCTGGGGCTACACCCCCAAGGGGGGCACCGGAGTACCGACGCGGACGATGTTCGCGGTGCTCGAAGATATCGCGGCGAACGGCTGAGCGGCCGAACCCGCTGCATCACATGATGTTTCCGCCGCGGGCGGTGCTTCGCATCACCTGCGGGAAGGCATGTGAGACGCCGTAGACGAGGTATGCCTCGGCGGTCACTGGCCGGACCGGTTTGTTCTTCCTGACCGCGGCGACGATGGCCCTGGCGACCTTGTCCGGGCCGACGCGCCGCACCGCGAAGCCCTTGCGCACCCGTCGCCGGATCGCCTCCGCGTCATAGCTGCGAGCCTCCGGCAGCCAGAAGCGGGTGGTGTTGACGATATTTGTGCCGATGATGCCCGGGCAGATGGTGGTCAGCCCGATCCCGGCCGAATCAAGTTCCGCGCGTAGACAGTCCGAGAACATGAACACGGCCGCCTTCGACGTGCAGTACGGGTTCATCACGTTGACCGGCGTGTAGGAGGCCATCGAGGCGACGTTGACGATGTGCCCGCCCGTGCCGCGGTCCACCAGCCGCTTGCCCCATGAGCGGCACCCGTTGACCACCCCGCCGAAGTTGATGTCCATCACGCGGTCGAACTCTTCGGCCGGGGTGTCGAGGAAGAACCCCGCGTGACCGATGCCGGCGTTGTTGACCACGATGTCGGGCACGCCGTGCTCGGCGCACACCCGTTCGGCCATCTCCTCGACCGCAGCGGCATCGGATACGTCGACGGTGTAGGTGTGCGCTGCGGAGCCGGTGGCGGCGACGAGCCGGGCGGTCTCCTCCAGACCAGCCGAGTCGACGTCGCTGATCACCACGTCGGCCCCGTCGCGGGCGAAGGCGAGCGCGGTCTCGCGGCCGATGCCGCTGGCTGCGCCGGTCACGGCGACCAGGGTGTCGCCGAACGTCTTGCGCCGCCGGCCCGTCTCGGCGCGCAACAGCTCACGGGCGGCCGGTGCGCCGTCGAGGTGATCGACGAGCTGGGTGACCGCCCGGGCGAGCACGCCCGGATGCGACGCGGGCGTGACCGGACCGGTCGTGATGTCTCGGCGCCACAGCCGCGGCACCCGCGAGGGCAGGTCGTCGTAGACGTGGGGGTCCACTCCGCGGTCCCTGGCGGAGACGATCAGTTGCACCGGTACGTCCGTGCGCAGGTCAGCCAGCACGGTCCGCGGGTTGGCGCGGTATGGCGTGACCGTCGCCGTCCGGGCCATGCCGCGGATGAACCGGCCGGGAGCGGTCATCGCGGTGCGCAGCCGTGCGGCGAGGTGTTCGGGGCCGGCTCCCGAGACCGACGTCAGCGACGCGATCCGCGCCCCGGGACGCTTCAGGTAGTGCCACACCCCGGCCGTGCCCGCACCGTGCGCGAGCACGTGCACCGCTGTATTGCCGTCGAGGACGGCCGCGAGGTCGTCGGCGAACCGCTCCACGGTGTAGGCCGACGCCGGCTTGGGCGCATCCGACTCGCCCGCTCCGCGGAGGTCGTAGGCGACGATCCGGAACCTGTCGGCCAACAGCGCAGCCACCTCGTCCCAGATGCGGTGGGTGTCGGAATGACCGTGCACCAGCACGAGCGTGGGGCCGTCCGGATCGCCGTGTTCGAAGACGGCGATGCGGACACCGTCACTGCTGCGGACGAAGCGCTGGCTACTCACGAGCGGACACTACCGCCAGCGACGGAGCACTACCCCATGGCTCACGCTTGGCTGCCGTCAGCGCTCGAGTTCTTCGCGGGCGGCCCGCTTACGCTCGATCCGCCGGCGCGCGTCGTAGTCGCGCATGCGTTGCGGGTAACCGACCTTCTGAACGTCATAGACGGGGATCTTTAGCCGGTCGGACAGCCGTCGGGCCCCGGCGTGACCGCCGGCTTTGCGCCGGGTCCACTCACCGTCGGCGGCGACCAGCACCACGGTGACATCGGTGACGGTGGTCTTGGGTTCGATGAACGCCTCGACGCCATGATGTTCGGCGACCCAGCGCTGCAGGTACCGCAGATCGGCGGCGGGGTCGGTGGCCGTCGTGGCCGTGCGGCGCCGACCACGGAGTCTGTCGAACAGTCCCACCTGGGCTTGCTCCTTCCGGCGATCCGCTGGTGACCCGACATTTCGATAGTGCCAGAGGTTTCAGAACGCGCGTCCGCGGCGGAAGGTCACATGGACGTGACAGGATGGGACGCGACACCTCAGAGACTGCGACCGACCATTAAGGGAGTCACGACACTATGGCCATCTCCGTCCAGATGCCCGCACTCGGAGAGAGCGTTACCGAGGGGACTGTCACCCGCTGGCTGAAGCAGGAGGGGGACACGGTCGAAGAGGACGAGCCATTGCTGGAGGTGTCCACCGACAAGGTCGACACCGAGATCCCCTCACCTGCCTCAGGTGTGCTGAAGAAGATCGTCGCCCAGGAGGACGACACCGTCGAGGTCGGCGGTGAGCTGGCGGTCATCGGCGACGCCGACGACAGCGGCGACACCGACAGCGACAGCGGCGGCGAGGAACCGGAAGCCGAGGCCGAACCGGAACCCGAGCCGGAGCCCGAGCCCGAGCCCGAGCCGGAGGAAGAGCCCGAGCCGCAATCTGAGAAGAAGCCCTCCGGCGGCGGTTCGTCGGGGTCGGCGACACCCGTACTCATGCCCGAGCTCGGCGAGTCCGTCACCGAGGGCACCGTCACCCGCTGGCTGAAGAAGGTCGGCGACAGCGTCGAGGTAGACGAGCCGCTCGTGGAGGTGTCCACCGACAAGGTCGACACCGAGATCCCGTCGCCGGTGGCCGGCACGCTGCTGTCGATCACCGCCGAAGAGGACGACACCGTCGAGGTCGGCGGAGAGCTCGCCAAAATCGGCGATCAGGGCGCTGAGGCCGAGCCCGAACCGGAAGCCGAGCCCGAACCGGAGCCGGAACCCGAGCCCGAGCCGAAGCAGACCAAGCCGTCGGCCAAACCCTCTGAGGAAGCCCAGCCGGAACCCAAGCCGGAGCCCAAGCCCGAACCCAAGCCGGAGCCCAAGCCCGAACCGAAGCCCGAACCGAAGCCGGAGCCGGCCGCGGCCGAGGGTTCCGCGGACTCCAGCCCGTATGTGACTCCGCTGGTGCGCAAGCTCGCCGGTGAGCACGGAGTGGACCTCGCGACGGTCAAGGGCACCGGTGTGGGCGGCCGGATCCGCAAGCAGGACGTGCTGGCCGCCGCAGAGGCGAGCAAGGCGCCGAAGGAGGCGCCGAAGGCGGCGCCCGCGGCCGAGGCGCCCGCCAAGGTGGCCGGCCCGCCCGCCGAAGGGGCGCTGGCGCACCTGCGCGGTACCACCCAGAAGGCCAACCGGATCCGCCAGATCACCGCCAAGAAGACCCGCGAGTCGCTGCAGACCACGGCGCAGCTGACGCAGGTCCACGAGGTCGACATGACCAAGATCGTGGCGCTGCGGGCCAGGGCCAAGGCGCAGTTCGCCGAACGCGAAGGGGTGAACCTCACCTACCTGCCGTTCATCGCACGGGCGGTGATCGACGCGCTGAAGCTGCACCCGAACGTGAATGCCAGCTACAACGAGGATTCCAAGGAGATCACCTACTACGACGCCGAGCACCTGGGCATCGCCGTCGACACCGACCAGGGCCTGCTGTCCCCGGTGATCCACAACGCCGGCGACCTGTCGCTGGGCGGGCTGGCCCGGGCGATCGCCGACATCGCCGCGCGGGCGCGGTCGGGCAACCTCAAGCCCGACGAACTCTCCGGTGGCACGTTCACGATCACCAACATCGGCAGCCAGGGCGCGCTGTTCGACACCCCGATCCTGGTGCCGCCGCAGGCGGCCATGCTCGGCACCGGCGCCATCGTCAAACGGCCGCGGGTGATCGTCGACCAGTTCGGCAACGAGTCGATCGGCGTCCGCTCGGTGAGCTACCTGCCGTTGACCTACGATCACCGCCTCATCGACGGCGCTGACGCCGGCCGCTTCGTCACCACCGTCAAGCGCCGGTTGGAAGAGGGTGCGTTCGAGGCCGACCTCGGGTTGTAGACGAGGTTGTCGATGCCATCGGATTCGGTCATCGCGATCGCGGGGTCATCCGGTCTGATCGGTACGGCGCTGGTCTACGCGCTGCGCGCCACCGATCATCGGGTGATCCGCATCGTGCGGCGCGCCCCGTCGAACGCCGACGAGGTGTTCTGGAATCCCGACTCCGGCGAGTTCGACCCGAACACCCTGCTCGGTGTGGATGCCGTGGTGAACCTGTGTGGCGTCAACGTCGGCCAGAAGCGGTGGTCGGGTGCGTTCAAGCAGAGCCTGCGCGACAGCCGGATCGGCCCGACCGAGGTGCTGGCCAACGCGGTGGTCGATGCCGAGGTGCCGGTGTTGATCAACGCCAGCGCGGTCGGCTACTACGGCAACTCGGGTAGCACGCCGGTCGACGAGACGGCCGGGCCGGGCCACAACTTCCTGGCCCGCCTGGCCGTCGACTGGGAGACCGCCACCACGGTGGCCGCGCAAGCCGGCGTTCGGGTGGTGCTGGCACGCACCGGCCTGGTGATGGCGCCGTCAGGGGGCATGCTGAGTCGGCTCAAACCGCTGTTCTCGCTCGGGCTCGGCGCCCGCCTCGGCAACGGACGGCAGTACCTGTCGTGGGTCAGCCTCGAAGACGAGGTGCGGGCACTGCTCTTCGCGATCACACGCGACGAGCTGTCCGGGCCGGTCAACTTCACCGGGCCGGCACCGGTGACCAACGCGGAGTTCACCACTGCGCTGGGCCGCTCAGTGCGCCGACCAACCCCTCTGGTCGTGCCGGGGTTCGCGTTGCGGGTCGCGCTCGGAGAATTCGCCGACGAAGGTGTGCTCGGCGGGCAGCGCGCGATCCCGGCGGCATTGGAACGCGCCGGTTTCGAGTTCCACCACCACACCATCGGCGAGGCCCTGGCGTTCGCCACCGCGCCCAACCGTGAGTAGCGTCGAGGACATGGCGGTTTCGATTCGGTCGCACACCGCACCGGTACAGGTGCGCCGTCTCGGCAACCTGGACTACCGGCAAGCGTGGGACCTTCAGCGCCGCGTCGCCGAAGAACGCATCGCGGGCGGGCCCGACACGCTGCTGCTGCTGGAGCACCCGCCGGTGTACACCGCGGGCCGGCGCACCCTACCCGAGGAGAAGCCGGTCGACGGCACGCCTGTCATCGACACCGACCGCGGCGGCAAGATCACCTGGCACGGGCCCGGCCAGCTGGTCGGCTACCCGATCATCGGGCTGGCCGAGCCGCTGGATGTGGTGAATTTCGTTCGGCGCCTTGAAGATTCGTTGATCACGGTGTGTGCGGAGCTGGGCCTGTCGGCAGGCCGGGTCGAGGGCCGGTCCGGGGTGTGGTTGCCGGCCGCGGTGAACCGGCCTGCGCGCAAGATCGCCGCGATAGGCATCCGGGTCGCGCGGGCGACGACCCTGCACGGGTTCGCGCTGAACTGTGACTGCGACCTCGGCGCGTACGGCGCGATCGTGCCGTGCGGCATCCGGGACGCCGGCGTGACCTCGCTCACCGCCGAGCTGGGCCGCACGGTCACCGTCGACGACATCGCCGACCGGGTGGGCGAGGCGGTTCTCGACGCGCTCGACGGCCGTCTCACGGCGTTTGCGGCGCCTGCCATGCGCGTAGGATCACCACAGTGACTATCGCTCCTGACGGCCGCAAGCTGCTGCGTCTGGAAGTTCGTAACGCCGAGACGCCGATCGAGCGCAAGCCCCCGTGGATCAAGACCCGCGCCAAGATGGGCCCGGAGTACAAAGAGCTCAAAAACCTGGTGCGCCGTGAGGGCCTGCACACCGTGTGCGAGGAGGCGGGCTGCCCCAACATCTTCGAGTGCTGGGAAGACCGCGAGGCTACGTTCCTGATCGGCGGCGAGCAGTGCACCCGTCGGTGCGACTTCTGCCAGATCGACACCGGTAAGCCCGCCGAACTGGACCGCGACGAGCCGCGCCGGGTGGCCGAGAGTGTGCAGGCGATGGGTCTGCGCTACTCCACGGTGACCGGTGTGGCCCGCGACGACCTGCCCGACGGTGGCGCCTGGCTCTACGCCGAAACGGTCCGTCAGATCAAGGCGCTGAACCCGAACACCGGTGTGGAGTTGTTGATCCCGGACTTCAACGCAGATCCGGGCCAACTGGAGCAGGTCTTCGAGTCGCGGCCGGAGGTGCTGGCGCACAACGTCGAAACCGTCCCCCGCATCTTCAAGCGGATCCGGCCCGGGTTCCGTTATGAACGCAGCCTGTCGGTGCTGACGATGGCGCGCGACTACGGACTGGTCACCAAGAGCAACCTGATCCTCGGCATGGGTGAGACCCCTGAGGAGGTGCGCGCGGCCCTGGGCGACCTGCACGAGGCGGGGTGCGACATCGTCACGATCACTCAGTACCTGCGCCCGTCCGCACGCCACCACCCGGTGGAACGCTGGGTCCATCCCGACGAGTTCGTCGAGCACGAGCGCTACGCGACCGAGCTCGGCTTCGCCGGCGTGCTGGCCGGACCGTTGGTGCGTTCGTCCTACCGGGCCGGGAAGTTGTATGCGCAGACGGTCGCGTCGCGACCGCCCGTATCCTGAAGCAATGGCGAAATCGCGTAACCCGGCCGAGGCGAAGGCCGCCAAGGCAGAGGCGAAGGCCGCCCGCAAGGCGGCGTCCAAGCAGCGGCGCAGCCAGCTGTGGCAGGCGTTCCAGATGCAGCGCAAAGAGGACAAGCGGCTGCTGCCGTACATGATCGGCGCGTTCGTGCTGATCGTCGGCGCCTCGGTGGCGACCGGTGTGTACGCCGGCGGGTTCACGATGTTCATGCTGATCCCGCTGGGCATCGTGCTCGGCGCGCTGGTGGCCTTCATCATCTTCGGTCGGCGCGCCCAGAAGGCGGTGTACCGCAAGGCCGAGGGACAGACCGGCGCGGCCGCGTGGGCGTTGGACAATCTGCGCGGCAAGTGGCGCGTCACTCCCGGCGTCGCCGCGACCGGCCACTTCGACGCCGTGCACCGGGTCATCGGACGTCCCGGTGTGATCTTCGTGGGCGAGGGTGCCGCCAACCGGGTCAGGCCGCTGCTGGCCCAGGAGAAAAAGCGCACCGCCCGTCTGGTCGGTGACGTGCCGATCTACGACGTGATCATCGGCAACGGTGAGGGTGAGGTTCCGCTGGCCAAGTTGGAACGCCACCTCAACAAGTTGCCGGCGAACATCACGGTCAAGCAGATGGACTCCCTGGAATCCCGCCTGGCAGCACTGGGCACCAAGGTGGGACCGGCCGCGATGCCCAAGGGCCCGTTGCCGGCGCAGGCCAAGATGCGCGGCGTGCAGCGCACCGTGCGCCGGCGCTGACCACCGGCGCGCCGCGCCTGCTCTAACCCTCCGCGCACGTACGTTCGCCATATGTGCACCGCGTGCGAATGGGCTCCGCATTTCGCGGCTTTCGGGCGAGGGGGGCCCCTGACACGCCGGACCGTGCTGCGGGCCGCGGCCGTGACGGCCGTCGTCGCGACGGCATCGGCATGCGCCACCGAGTCGACTCCCCTGACGCAGTCCACCGCGGCCGACGGCGCCGACCCGGACTTCGTCTTCCACAACGGCCGCGTCTACACGGTGACCGAGGCGGCGCCGTGGGCCGAGGCCGTCGCGGTCACCGGTGACACCATCACCTATGTCGGCGACGCGGCCGGGGCGATGGCGCTAGTCGGTCCGGACACTCAGGTCGTCGACCTCGACGGCAATCTGCTGATGCCGGGTTTCGTCGAGGGGCACATCCACCCGATCCTCGGCGCGTTCCTGTCCACCGGCGTCGATCTCCAGGTGCCGACCGCACAGGACGCACTCGATGCGATCGCGGCCTACGCCAGCGCCAACCCGGGCGGTCCGGTACGCGGATTCGGCTGGCGCGTGGACATGTTCGGCCCTGACGGGCCGACCCGGGCCCAACTCGACCGGGTGCTGCCCGACCGACCCGGGTTCTTCTTCGCGATCGACGGTCACAGCATGTGGGCCAACAGCAGGGCCCTGGAGTTGGCCGGCGTCAGCCGCGACTCGCCCGACCCGATCCCCGGATTCAGCTACTACGTGCGCGACGAGGACGGCGAGCTCACCGGTTATGTGCTCGAAGTGGACGCGGTGCTCGGCCTGGTCAACGCGATCGAGCCCATCTCCGCCGAGACGATGGGCCGGCTGCTCGAACAGTGGCTGCCGAAAGCATCCGAAGCGGGCATCACGTCGGTGTTCGACGCGGGCGTCCCGCCGATCGGCGGCGACCAGAGCGCACTGATCGAGCTCTACACCGACGCCGCGCGCCGCGGCGCGCTGCCGTTGCGCGTGGTGGCCTCCTACAGCGTGAAGTCACCGCCGTTCGACGACGCCGTCGCCCGGCTGACCGACATCCGCAACCGCGTCTCCACCGACCTCGTCGACGTCGGGGTGGTCAAGATCGTCGGCGACGGAACGCAGGGCGGTTACACGGCCTGGCTGCTGGAACCCTATGCCGACCGGCCGGAATCGATCGGCGGCTCCCCGTTCACCGAGCAGCAGTGGCGGCAGCTGGTGCAGCAGGTGGATGCGGCCGGTCTCGACATCCACGTGCACGCCTGCGGTGAACGCACCGCACGCACGGCACTGGACTCGATCGAGGCCGCGGTCAAGACGAACCCGCCGCGGGATCGTCGGCACACGGTCGCCCATCTGGTCTACCTGGAAGACCCGGACGCACGACGCTTCGGTGAGCTCGGTGTGGTCGCCCAGTTCTCCGCCAACTGGCTGTCCGCCGATCCCGACACGGTGCAGAACATGGCCGCGCGGTACGGGAAGCCCCGTGGGGACAACTTGTACCGGGTGCAGGACGTCCTACGAACCGGCGGCCCGGTGTCGCTGGGCACCGACTGGCCGGCGGCCGGGTACTTCTCGACGTACAAGCCGCTGGACTCCATCCAGATCGGGGTGACGCGACAGTTGATCGGCGATCCCGACGCTGAGGTGCTCGCACCGGCCGATCAGAGGATGACGGTCGAACAGGCGGTGCATGCCAACACCCTCGGCGCGGCCTATCAGCTTCGCCTCGACGACAAGGTCGGCTCCGTCGAGGTCGGCAAGCTGGCTGATCTGATCGTGTTGGACCGCAACATCTTCGAGGTCGACCCTCGTCAGATCAGTGGCGCAACGGTGACGATGACGATGATGAACGGGCAGATCCGCCATCAGGCTTAGCGCTGCGGTCCGCTCTCACCACGGCGGTCTTCGTCGCCAGATCGTGCAGTCCGCGCAGATCGGAGTCGGTGAACAGAGCCGGGATCACCAGTGTGATGAGCAGACCGCGCACCAACGCCCGGCCCGAACCCACATGCTGCCGGTTGTCCACGGGCACCACCTTCAGGCCGAGCAGGAGCTGGCCCGGGGTGAAACCGAACAGCCGCACCGACACCACGCCGAGGACGAGCCACACGACGAGCACCGCCGTCGACAACGCCGCCAGGCTGACCCAACCGAACGTCATCGCCAGCGCGGCGAGGCCGTAGCTGACCAGCCAGTCGACGAGGAGCGCACCGATGCGGCGGCCGAATCGAGCGATGGACCCCGGGCCGCTCTCGGGGAAGCCGAGACGCTCGCCGGGATAGGTGGAGGCCCGCTGACCGGAGTCGTCGGATTGCGACGGTCCCGACAGCCAGGACCCAATGCTGCGGGCCATGCGGCAAGGATATGCGGCTGCCGATAGTGTCCTGTAACTGACGCCGACGTGATGCGTAACGTCCACGCAACATGCGGTTGACTGCCGTGCAACATCGTATCCATACCGTCACCGGCGGGCTACCAAGTCAAAGGAGAGCAATAAGTGGCAGAACAGACCGCCGACGACATCATCAAGCTGATCAAGGACGAGAACGTCGAGTACGTCGACATTCGGTTCTGCGATCTGCCCGGCGTCGTCCAACACTTCTCGATCCCGGCGTCTGCGTTCGACGAGAGCGTGTTCGAGGACGGCCTCGCCTTCGACGGTTCGTCGGTGCGCGGCTTCCAGTCCATCCACGAGTCGGACATGATGCTGCTGCCCGATCCGGCCACCGCGCGCATCGACCCTTTCCGCGCCGCCAAGACGCTGAACATGAACTTCTTCGTGCACGACCCGTTCACCCGTGAGGCGTACTCCCGCGACCCGCGTAACGTCGCCCGCAAGGCCGAGAACTACCTGGTCAGCACCGGCATCGCCGACACCTGCTACTTCGGCGCGGAGGCCGAGTTCTACATCTTCGATTCGGTGAGGTTCGATTCGAAGATCAACGGCACCTTCTACGAGGTGGACTCCGAGTCGGGTTGGTGGAACACCGGGGAGCCGTTCGAGGCGGACGGCACCCCCAACCGTGGCTACAAGGTCCGCCCCAAGGGCGGCTACTTCCCCGTCGCGCCCTACGACCACTACGTCGACCTGCGCGACGAGATGGCCACCAACCTGCAGAACTCGGGCTTCGTGCTCGAACGCGGACACCACGAGGTGGGCACTGCCGGTCAGGCCGAGATCAACTACAAGTTCGACACGCTGCTGCACGCGGCCGACGACGTGCTGCTGTTCAAATACATCATCAAGAACACGGCGTGGGCCAACGGCAAGACCGTCACGTTCATGCCGAAGCCACTGTTCGGTGACAACGGTTCCGGTATGCACGCTCACCAGTCGCTGTGGAAGGACGGCAAGCCGCTGTTCCACGACGAGTCGGGTTACGCCGGACTGTCGGACATGGCCCGCCACTACATCGGCGGCATCCTGCACCACGCGCCGTCGCTGCTGGCGTTCACCAACCCGACGGTGAACTCCTACAAGCGTCTGGTGCCTGGCTACGAGGCCCCGATCAACCTGGTGTACAGCCAGCGCAACCGGTCGGCCTGCGTCCGTATCCCGATCACCGGCAACAACCCGAAGGCCAAGCGTCTCGAATTCCGCTGCCCCGACAGCTCGGGCAACCCGTACCTGGCGTTCGCGGCGATGCTGATGGCCGGTATCGACGGCATCAAGCGCAAGATCGAGCCCCTGGCCCCGGTCGACAAGGATCTCTACGAGTTGCCGCCCGAGGAGGCCGCCAACATCCCGCAGGCGCCCACGTCGCTCGCCGCGGTGATCGACAAGCTCGAAGAGGACCACGAATACCTCACCGAGGGCGGGGTGTTCACCACGGACCTGATCGAGACCTGGATCTCCTACAAGCGGGAGAACGAGATCATGCCGATCCAGATCCGTCCTCACCCGTACGAGTTCTCGCTGTATTACGACGTCTAAGTCGGCCCGCCGACGCGACGTCTAAGTCCAAGTCGTACGAGACGACACCGCCCGCGCTGCCCTAGGCAGCGCGGGCGGTTCCGTGTGCGAATAGGCCTTACTCCAGGTCGGGCAGCGCTGAACCGAGGCCACCAGAAAACTATCCGGACTGGAGTCCGCGGCGGTAGGCTCGGGCGCATGACCACCAACCTGGACGCGCGCCTGGCAAGCTATTCCTCCCCGATGCTGAGCATCTTCCGCATCGTGGTCGGTTTGTTGTTCACCCTGCACGGCACCATGAAGCTGTTCGGGTGGCCGCTGGGCGAGGCGGTCCCCACCGGCACCTGGCCGTACTGGTTCGCCGGGGTGATCGAGCTGGTGTGCGGCCTCCTGATCACCGTCGGCTTTTTCACGCGCATCGCGGCGATCGTCGCCGCAGGTCAGATGGCCGTGGCCTACTTCTGGCAGCACTGGGGAATCATCGGCGGGGAGCCCGCCAGCTTCTGGCCGTTCGGCGGCCAGGCCGGCGGCAACGGCGGCGAACTGGCGATCCTGTTCTGCTTCGCGTTCCTTCTTCTGGCCGCGATGGGTGCGGGCACATGGTCGGTGGATGCCCGCCGCCGCGGGGCCGCCGTACGCGCCTAGACCGCGGTTTGCTCGCACCTTCCTGAACAACACCGCGCAGATCTGGCAAACGGGTTTGCGGGGCGCCGCCGGGTAGCGCGTTCTCGACGCGAACGTGAATATCGTGAAAGGTCACCCCGCACCGGTCGAAGTCCTCATAGGATTGCTCCACTTATTGTCAGCGGGACAATTCTTCGGGGGAGGAATGCCGTGGGGCATTCGACGTATATCGGTCGTATCGGCGCGCTCGCGTTTGCTCTGGGGGTGGGCGTCGGCCTCGGCGCCACCCCGGCCATCGCGTTAGCGGACGAGGACAGCAGCGCGGTCAGCTCGTCCACCGCCGACAGCGCGACACCCGATCCCGGGCCGACGACGGAGGACACCACCGCACCTAACGACACCAACACCGACGACGCCGATGACGCCGGCGACGTCGATGAGGTCACCGACGACATCGCTGACGCCGCCGAACCTGAGTTGCCCAGGGACGACGACTCCGACGCGCCCGTGCGCGAGCGCGCGGACCGGGCTACGACAACGGACCCCCACACTGATGCCGCGCCGGAGCCCGCCACCCCCGACGAGCCGGTGACTACGGACTCCGAGGCGGTCGACGATGCCGCCGCGCCGGCCGTCGATTCGACACCGCCCGCCGAACCGGTGACCGATCCAGACCCCGTGAGCGTCCCGGAGACCGCGGAGGCCCCCTCGCCCGCCCCTGAACCGCAGGACGCGCCGGCCGCGAAATCGGTCACGCTGTCGAGCATCCTGTCGTCGCTGCTGGCACCGAAGCGTGTCCCCGACAGCCCCGCCGCATCGCCGCTGTGGCTGATGGTGGCCTCGGCGCTGCGTCGCCAGCTCGACTCACCCACATCGTCGCTGGCCGCCGGTCTCGACTCGGCACTCCTCACCCCCGAACAATCCGAGGCCGTCCGCCGGTTGGGCGACATCCTGATCCCGGGCGCCCCCACCGATCTGGTCGCGACCGACACCCGCGCCTACATCGCGCATGCGGGCAGCCAGTCGCTGACGATCGTCGACACCGTCAGCGGCAAGGTGCTCCAGACCCTCACGCTGCGCTACACACCGACGATGCTCGCGATCGGCCCCAGCGGCACCCGCCTCTATATCTCCAACGCCCTGGCCGGCACGGTGTCGGTGCTCAGCACCGCGACCAATTCGGTCGTCAAGACCATCCGGGTCGGAGACACCCCCACCGGAATAGCGGTGAGCCCCGGCGGATCCCGTCTGTATGTCGTCAACAGCGACGACGGCACCGTCTCGAAGATCAGCACGCTGACCAACAAGGTCGTCGGAACCGTCTACGGCGTCGGCAAGGGGGTCTCGTCGATCGCGATCAGCCCGGACGGCTCGACGATCTACACCCTCAGCAGCACCACCGGAGAGATCTCCCATTTCTCGACGGCGTCGCTGTTCGGCAAGAAGATCCCCGGCGTTGCGGCAGGATCGACGGGAATCACGTTCAGCGCCGACGGTTCCCGCGTTTTCGTGGCCGACGTGGCCGGCAGCGTGCGGATCATCGACGCGAAGTCCCACGAGGTGATCGACAGCATCACGGTCGCAACCGGTACTCCGTTCGAACTCGCGGTCAGCCACGACGGCACGACGCTGTTTGTGGTACGCAGCGACGACGGCAAACTCTCGGTGTACGACGTCGCGAGCAAGACCGAGCTCACCTCGGTGATCGTCAATCCGTATCAGGTCGACGGTCCGCCGATGGTCGCCGTCAGCCCCGACGGCACCCAGCTCTATTGGACGGAGTTCGGCGGTAACCGGTTGCATGTCGTCGCGCTGGTCGCGCCGAATGCAAACCCGGTGGCGCAGACACCGGTCGTCAACTCCCCCAACGCTTCCGGCGACGTTTCGGGATCCGTCACCGTCACCGACCCGGAGGGCAGGCCCCTGACCTACACCGTCACCGGCCCGGGCAAGGGCAGCGTGACCGTCACCCGCGGAGACGACGGCGCATTCGCCTTCACTTACACCCCCACCGACGCGGCCCGTCACGCGGCTGCCGAAGTGGGCGCCGCCCCCGGTGCCGGCTTCGACACGTTCACCATCACGTTCAGCGACGGCCAACGCGGCGTGGTGGAGGTGCCGATCACGGTGACGATCGCGCCCGCCAACACTGCGCCCACCGCGATCGCCAGGTCGAGCGTGTCCTGGTTCAGCGCGAAGGTGTACGGCACCGTCACCGCCAGGGATGCCGACCGGGATCCGCTGAGTTATTCGGCTTCTCCGACCGCCAAGGGTGGAACCGTGACGATCGGCGCGGACGGGAAGTTCACCTACACCCCGACCGCTGCGGCGCGGCATGCCGCCGCCAACGCCGGGGCGACGCAAGCCGACAAACAGGACACCTTCACCGTGCTCGTCGCCGACGGGCACGGCGGGATCACGTCGCTGACGGTGACGGTGAAGGTCAAGCCGGGCAACGCCGCACCGAACGCGACCGTGCGGACGAGCTCGTCGTGGTTCAGCGCGAAGGTGTACGGCACCATCACCGCCAGGGACACCGACCGGGACGGGCTGACCTACTCGGCGTCGGCGACCGCGAAGAACGGCGTCGTCACCATGAACACCCGCGGGCGGTTCACCTACACCCCCACCGACGCTGCCCGGCACGCAGCCGCGGCCGCCGGCGCGACCGACGCGGACAAGCAGGACACGTTCGACGTCATCGTCGACGACGGACACGGCGGCGTCACGCGGGTGGCCGTCACGGTGGACATCAAACCGCTCAACTGGGCACCGAGCCGCGCGTCGGCGGGAGGAGTGTTCACCAACCCGAACACCGGCATGACCACCGGCAAGATCACCGCGACCGACCAGGACGGCGACGCGTTGACCTACCGGGTGGCGCCGAACACCGGCAAGGGTTCGGTCACTGTCAGCGCCGACGGCACCTTCGCCTACGTCCCGACCGACGAAGCCCGCGCCGCGGCCGCCAAGCGGTTCGCTCCGTCCTGGGACAAGACCGACCGGTTCCGGGTGACAGTCGACGACGGGCACGGCGGCACCACGATGTTGACCGTCCGGGTGGCCATCGCACCGGCCGGATACGTCAACCAGGCCCCAACGAACGGGAATTACAGCCTGAGCCAACAGGATTCAGCCAGCGGCAAGGTGACCGGCACGGTGATCGCGACCGATCCCGAACGCGACACCGTGATCTTTGTCAGCGCCGGCGACGCCGGCAAGGGCAGCGTGGTGGTCGAGGGGGCCGGACAGTTCGTCTACACGCCCGGCGACGATGCGCGCTATCGGGCCGCCGCCGCCGACGCAACACCGGCCGACAAGCAGGACACCTTCACGGTGGTGGCCCTCGACGCCTACGGGGCGGCGACCGCGATCTCGGTGACCGTGCCGATCGTGCCGTTCGCCACCGCGGAGGTCATCCGGCGTCTCGCGCCCACGCTGGCATTATGAACACCCCGTCGGCTTCAGCCGTCGGGCCTTCGGCATCCATCAGGTAGCCCTTGGCGTAGGTCTTGGCGCCCTCAGAGCGCTCGACGAAGGCCTCTGCACGCAGCGGGCCCAACGGCGTGCCGCGCAGATAACGCACGCTGATGGTCCCGGTGAACCGCGCCTTGGTCATCCCGTCGCTGGCCACCTCACCGAGCAGCTGATCGAGCACCAGAGCGCAGATGCCGCCGTGAACCCAGCCGGGCGGGCCTTCATAGGCCGGGCCTAGGGTGAATTCGCTCCAGCAGCGACCGTCCGCCCCGTGCTCGACGACGATCGGCGGACTCATCGCATTACGAAGGCCCACAACGGGATTCCCCCACGTGACGGGACGCCCGGTGACGGCGTGGCGCAACGTCACCCGATCCTCGCGCAGCTGCCGCCCCAGCAACCCGGCGGCGGCCTCCAGATGAGTCAACGCCTGCCGCGCCGTGTCGTCGTCGACGTCGGTGTGGATGCCGAGGTCGATCAGCGTGCGCAGCGCATCTGTCAGCGGTTTGTAGCGGACCCGCTGCCGGTCATGCTCCTCGGCGTCGATCACATCGAAGTCGAACATCTAACCTCCCCAGCCCAAGTGCAACACTCAGCCTCCGAAAACTTTCCGCACCACCGCTTTCGCCCGCCGCGTGACCCGCAGATAGTTATCGAGGAACTCGTTGCCGCCGTCGCCGCCGGGCCAGCCCGCAGCCACCGCGACCGCGTTGAGCAGCTTGCCCGGACCGGGCAGCTGATCGGTGGGTTTGCCGCGCACCAGCACCAGGGCGTTGCGGGCCCGCGTCGCGGTCAACCATGCGTCACGCAGCAACTCGATGTCGCCCTCGGCGATCAACTCGGCAGCGCCGATCGCATTGAGGGTCTCCAGCGTCGACGTCGTGTGCAGCGCCGGGATCCTGTGCGCGAAGCGCAGTTGCAGCAGTTGCACCGTCCACTCGATGTCGGCGAGCCCGCCGCGGCCGAGCTTGGTGTTGGTGTTGGGGTCGGCGCCGCGGGGCAGCCGTTCGGCGTCCACGCGCGCCTTGATACGCCGGATCTCCTGAACCGTCTCCGGGGACACCCCGCCCTCCGGGTAGCGGGTCTTGTCCACCATCAGCAGGAACCGCTCCCCCAGCTCCAGATCACCGGCGACCCGGTGTGCACGCAGCAGCGCCTGGATCTCCCACGGCTGCGCCCACTGCTCGTAGTACGCCTGGTACGACGCCAACGTCCGCACCAGTGGCCCGTTGCGGCCTTCAGGCCGCAGGTTGGCGTCGACCTCCAGCGGCGGGTCAGCGCTCGGTGTGCCGAGCCGGGCACGCACCTGCTCGGCCACGGTGACCGACCACTTCACCGCGGTCGACTCCTCGAAGCCGTCGTTCGGGTCACACACGAACAACACGTCGGCGTCGGATCCGTAACCGAGCTCGCCGCCGCCGAGCCGGCCCATCCCGATCACGGCGATGCGTGCCGGTGCCTTGCCCTGCGGCGCGTTGGCGCGGATCACGGCGTCGAGGGCGGCCTGCAACACCGCCACCCAGACCTGGGTCAGCTGCTTGCACACGTCCGTCACATCCAGCATTCCGAGCAGGTCCGCCGACGCGATGCGGGCCAGCTCCCGGCGGCGCAGTGAACGTGCGGCCGCGATCGCTCGCGCCGGATCGTCGTGCCGTGCCGCCGAGGCCACCAGCGACTTGGCCACCCCTTCGGTGTCGACGTCGCACAGCTTGGGCCCGTTCGGTCCGTCGGCGTAGAGCTGGATCACCTCCGGCGCGCGCATCAACAGCTCCGGCACGTAGGCCGAGGTGCCCAGCACGTGCATCAGCCGCTTGGCGACTGCCCCCTCGTCGCGCAGCGTCGCCAGATACCACCGCTGCTCGGCGAGCTCGTCGCTGATCCTGCGATAGGCCAGCAGCCCGGCGTCGGGATCCGGGGTGTCCGACAGCCAGTCGAGCAGCGTCGGCAAAAGCACCTGCTGCACCCGGCCGCGGCGCCCCGAGCTGCCGGTCAGCGCCGCCAAGTGCGTGAGCGCGCTCTGCGGTCCCTCATAACCCAGCGCGGCCAGCTGACGCTCGGCGGCATCCGTGCTCATCCCGTCCGAAAGACCAAGCGACGCTTGGCCGACCGACTCCAGCAGCGGCTGATAGAACAGCTTGGCGTGCAATCGCGACACCCGGTGGTTCTGCCGCTTGAGTTCCTCGCGCAGCACCCCGAGCGAGTCGTGCCGACCGTCAGGCCGCATGTGCGCCGCGCGCGCCAGCCACCGCATCGACTCCTCGTCGTCGGCTTCGGGCAGCATGTGGGTGCGCTTGAGCCGCTGCAACTGCAGACGGTGTTCGAGCAGCCGCAGAAACTCGTAGGAGGCCGTCATGTTCGCGGCGTCGTCCCGGCCGATGTATCCGCCGTCGCCCAGTGCGGCGAGCGCGTTGACCGTGGACGCCACATGCAGCGACTCGTCGTTGCGGCCGTGCACGAGTTGCAGCAGCTGCACCGCGAACTCGACGTCGCGCAGGCCGCCGCTGCCGAGTTTGATCTCCCGGGTCCGCACCCCGGCGGGCACGAGTTCCTCGACGCGTCTGCGCATCGCCTGCACTTCGGGAACGAAGTCCTCACGCTCAGATGCCGTCCACACCATAGGCATCAGCGCCTCGACATACTGCCGGCCCAGATCCATGTCACCGGCGGCCGGCCGCGCCTTCAGAAGTGCCTGGAACTCCCAGGTCTTGGCCCAGCGCTCGTAGTAGGCGATGTGCGATTCCAGGGTGCGGACCAGCTGACCCTGCTTGCCCTCCGGCCGGAGCGCGGCGTCCACCTCGAAGAACGCCTCGGACGCCAACCGCATCATCTCGCCGGCGAGCCTGGTGGCCAGCGCCATGCTGCTGTGCGAGCCGTCGTCGGTCACGAAGATGACGTCGACGTCGCTGACGTAATTCAGTTCCCGCGCACCGCATTTGCCCATCGCGATGACGGTCAGAGTGGGCGCCGGTTTGTCGCCGCACACCGAGGCCGTCACCACCCGCAGCGCGGCGGCCAGCGCGGCGTCGGCGAGATCGGAGAGGTGTTCGCCGACCACGGTGAACGGCAGCACCGGTTCGTTCTCCACCGTGGACGCGACGTCGAGCGCGGCCAGGACCAGCAATCGGTCCCGGTACAGCGTGCGCAGCAGCGGCACGGCCGCGGTCGGACCGTCGGACTGATCGGCCCGCTCGGCGAACATGTCGCGCAGTTCCTGTGCGGCCGGAAGCGTGACGTTGCCGGACAGCAGACGCCACGAGTCGGGGTTGGCGACCAGATGGTCACCGAGGGCCAGCGACGAGCCCAGGACCGCGAACAACCGGCCGCGCAGACTGCGGTCCTGCAGAAGGGCGGCGTCGAGTTCAGCCCACCCGGACCCGAGCGCCTCGGACAGCCGGACGATCGCCTTCAGCGCGGTGTCGGCGTCGGGAGCCCGCGACAACGACCACAGGAGTTCGACGTGGGCATCGGTGTTCCAGCCGAGGCTGTCCAGATCCGCCTGCGCCTTCGGCTCGACGAGCCCGAGCCGTCCGACACCGGGCAGCCTGGGACGCTGCGTCGCAGGTTTGGCCACGCCCATCAAGGTAGCGCGCGGCCGCCTGCGTCAGAGCGACAGGTAGTTCTTCAGTTCGAACGGCGTGACGTGGCTGCGGTAGTTCTCCCATTCGGCGCGCTTGTTGCGCAGGAAGAAGTCGAAGACGTGCTCGCCGAGCGCCTCGGCGACCAGCTCGGAGTTCTCCATCTCCGACAGGGCCACGCCGAGGCTGCCGGGCAGTTCCTTGTAGCCCATGGCGCGGCGTTCCTCAGGGGTGAGACTCCACACGTTGTCCTCGGCTTCGGGGCCCAGCACGTAGTTCTTCTCGATGCCGCGCAGACCGGCGGCGAGCAGCACCGCGAAGGTCAGGTACGGGTTGCACGCCGAGTCGGGACTGCGCACCTCGACCCGCCGCGACGACACCTTGTGCGGCGTGTACATCGGGACGCGCACCAGCGCCGAACGGTTGGCTGCGCCCCACGACGCCGCGGTCGGGGCCTCGCCGCCGTGCACCAGACGCTTGTAGGAGTTCACCCACTGGTTGGTCACGGCGCTGATCTCGTTGGCGTGCTCGAGAATGCCTGCGATGAACGACTTTCCGACGCTGGACAGCTGAAGCGGGTCGTCGGGGCTGTGGAACGCGTTGGTCTCGCCTTCGAAGAGGCTCATGTGGGTGTGCATCGCCGAGCCGGGGTGTTCGGCGAACGGTTTGGGCATGAACGACGCGCGCACACCGTCGCCGAGCGCGACCTCCTTGACCAGGTAGCGGAACGTCATCACGTTGTCGGCCATGGAGAGGGCGTCGGCGTAGCGCAGGTCGATCTCCTGCTGACCGGGCGCACCCTCGTGATGGCTGAACTCGACGGAGATACCCATCTGCTCCAGCGCGTCGATGGCGTGGCGGCGGAAGTTCGGCGCCGAATCATGCACGGCCTGGTCGAAGTAGCCGCCGTTGTCCGCCGGGACGGGCGGGGTGCCGTCGTCGGGTCCGGGCTTGAGCAGGAAGAACTCGATCTCGGGGTGCACGTAGCAGGAGAACCCGAGATCACTCGCCTTGGACAGCTGCCGGCGCAGCACGTGGCGCGAGTCCGCCCACGACGGCGACCCGTCGGGCATCGTGATGTCGCAGAACATCCGCGCCGAGTGGTGCTTGCCCGAGCTGTCGGCCCACGGCAGCACCTGGAACGTCGACGGGTCGGGGCGGGCGACCATGTCGGCTTCGGAGACCCGGGCGAAGCCCTCGATCGAGGAGCCGTCGAAACCGATGCCCTCTTCGAAGGCGCCTTCCAATTCGGCAGGCGCGATCGCGACCGACTTGAGGTATCCGAGCACATCGGTGAACCACAGCCGGACGAAGCGGATGTCACGCTCCTCCAGCGTGCGCAGCACGAATTCCTTCTGCCGATCCATGCCCGAAGCCTAGGTTCCGCCTGTTAATTCTGTGTTACGGGGCCGCTAGCAGCGCAAACCGTCGGGCGGCGGTGTCGAGTTCACCAAGAACTCGACGGTGGCCGTGTCGACGCACGCGTCGCCGTTGAAGACCACGGTGTGCTGGGTGCCCTCGAAACTGATCAGCCGGGCGTCCAGCTGCCGCGCCAGGTTCACCCCGGACTCGTACGGCGTGGCCGGGTCACCGGTCGTCGACACCACCACCACCTTGCCCGGCCCGGGCGACGTGGCGACCCCGACCACCGGGGTCGGCGGCACCGGCCACATCGCGCACACGTCGCGCGGGGCGTACCCGGTGAACGGTCCGTGTGACAGGAAGGGCGCGATCTCACGGGAGCGCCTGTCGGCCTCCACCCAGGTCGCCGGGTCCGCCGGATAGACCGCGTCGACGCAGCGGATCGCGTTGAATGCGTCCTGCCGGTTCTTGTAGTGCCCGTTACGGTCCCGCTGCTGATAGTCGTCGGCGAGCAGCAACAGGTCACCCGGGTCGGTGCCGCGCTGCAGCCCGAGCAGCCCGCTGGTCAGATACGGCCAGTAGCGCTGTGAGTACAGCCCGCTGACAGTTCCGGTGATGGCGTCCTGGTAGCTCAGGCCGCGCGGATCGTCCGTCGCCGCAGGGCGGTTCACCAGCGGATCGACGAGCTGCTGGAAACGTGCGACGAATTGTGCCGGGTCGGTGCCCAGCGGGCAGCCCGCCGATTCCGCGCAGTCGGCCGCGTACTCCTGGAAGGCCTTCTGAAAACCGGCCTGCTGGTTCAGGCTCTCGGTGATCGGGTCGAGACTGACATCAACGGCGCCGTCGAGCACCATCGCGCGCACCCGGTCGGGGTACCGCGTGGCGTACACCGCACCCAACTGGGTGCCGTAGGAGAAGCCGAGATAGTTGATGCGGTCCTCGCCGAGCGCCGCGCGCACCACATCCATGTCGCGTGCCGCGGTCGCGGTGCCGACGCTGGCGAGGAAGTCGGCGCCCATCCGGTCCAGGCACCGCGCGGCGAACGTGCGCATCACCTCTTCGATGTGGGCGACCCCGGCCGGGCTGTAGTCGGCCAACGGTTCGGCACGGAACGCGTCGAACTCGGCGTCGGTGCGGCAGCGCAGTGCCGGGGTGGAGTGACCGACGCCGCGCGGGTCGATGCCGACGAGGTCGAAGTGGCTCCCGATCTCGGTGCCGGCCAGCGCCGCGCCCATCGAAGCGACGGTGTCGACCGCCGAGGCGCCGGGCCCGCCGGGGTTGACGACGAGCACTCCCATACGGGAACCGGACGCCGGCACCCTGATGACTGCCAAATCGGCTCGGGCACCGTCAGGTTCGGCGTAGTCGACGGGCACCGCGACGGTGCCGCACTGCGCGGCGGGGATCCTGGAGGTATCCGGAACCCACGACGAACACGAACTCCACACCGGCGCAGTGGAGTACGACTGGTCGGCGTCAGCGGGTGTGGCGGCTGCCGACGGGCACGACGCCGCCGATGTCACGGCCAGCGCTGCGATCAACCGGGCGGCACGCAACATGGCAGACATCGTTGCACGCGAGCCGGGCGAGGTCTCCCCCCGGGACGCAACGGTGACCGGGCCGTTATCAGCCGCTCACCAGGATCGTCAGCAGCGAGTGTCCGGCGCGGGCACGGTGACGTCGACGAGGTACCGGGTGGTGATCTCGTCGATGCACGAGTCTCCTTGCAGCGCAACGGTGTGCTGGGTGCCCTCGAAGGTCACCAAGGTGCCGTCGAGCTGACGCGCCAGGTCGATACCCGCCTGGTACGGGGTGGCCGGGTCGTTGGTCGTCGAGATGACCAGGATCGGCGGCAGCCCGTCGACGTTGATCTCGTGGGGGGTGCTCGTCGGCGGTATCGGCCAGAATCCGCACGTGGTCATCGGCGCCAGGCCGGTGAACTCGCCATAGGCCATGAACGGCGCGGCCTCGCGAACCCGCCGGTCTTGCTCCACCAGCGTGGCACGGTCGGTGACCGCCGGCTTGTCGACGCAGTTGACCGCGATACGGGAGTCGGTGCCGTTGTTGTAGTGCCCCTGCGCGTCCCGCCCCATGTACAGATCGGCCAGCGCCAGCATGGTGTCGCCGCGGCCCTTCTTGATCTCGGACAGGGCCTGCGTCAGGTGCCGCCACAGTCCCGGCGAGTACAGCGGCAGGATGGTGCCGACGATCGCATCGTTGTAGCTCAGACCCCGCGGGTCGGTGGTGTCGGCCGGCTCATCGACCAGCGGCCACACCATCGACCGGTACACGTCGACGGCCTTGTCCGGGTCGGTGCCCAACGGGCAGTCGGGATCGACGGCGCAGTCGGTGGCGTAGTCGTCGAACGCCTGCTGGAACGCCGCGGCCTGCCGGACGTCGGCCTCGACGGGATCGGCGTTCGGGTCGATGGCGCCGTCGAGCACCATGGCGCGCACCTTCTGCGGATAGGCCTCGGCGTAGCCGGCGCCGATACGGGTTCCGTACGAGTACCCCAGGAACGTCAGCTTCTCGTCGCCGAGGGCGGCGCGCAGCGCCTCGAGATCCTTGACCACGCTCTCGGTTCCGACGTTGCCGAGGAAGTCCAGGCCCATCTTGTCGACGCAGCGCTGGACGAACTCCTTGGTGAGCTTCTCCAGATGCGCGACACCCTCCGGGGTGTATTCCACGACGTTGTCGGCCCGCAGTCGGTCATGGTCGGCGTCGCTGTTGCACCACACGGCCGGCGTGGATTCCGCAACGCCGCGCGGATCGAAGCCCACCAGATCGAAGCGCTGACGTACCTCTTCGGGCAGCGTCGCGGCCATCACGGCTGCCGATTCCTTGCCCGATTTGCCCGGCCCACCCGGATTGACGATCAGCGAGCCGATCTTGTCTCCGCCGGCCTTGATCCGCAGCAACGCGATCTGCGCAACGTCACCGTCGGGGTCGTCGGGGTTGTCCCAGTCGACGGGCACCGACAGCATGCCGCACTCGGCGCCGGGCGGGATGCGCACCTGGTCAGACGGTCCGGCTTCACACGGGCCCCACTCGATCGGGGTGCCGGGCGGGGGCACGGCGACCAGCGCCCGCCCCGACACCACCTGGCTGCAACCGGCGACCAGCAGCACGGCCAGCGTCAGCAGGAGACCGGGTCGCGCGGCACCGGACGTGAGCTTCATGGCACCACATGCTGCCATGAACCGGCATCCATGCTGGCACGGCGCGTGTGCGGGCAGCGCTACCGCGTGGCGTCCAGAAGTTCACCGAGCGCCACGTCGAACGCATCGGCCATGTCCCACAGGTCGGGCAGCAACTCGGGGCACGACACGATTCCGACGTCGAGATTGCCCGACAGCGACATCACCGTCATGTTCAGGCCCGAACCGTGGAAGATCGGTCCGAGCGGATACATCGCCTTGACCTCGCACCCCAGCATGTACAGCGGACCCTGCGGACCGGGCACGTTGGATACCACCAGGTTGTGCACCGGCCGCGCACCGCTGAGCCTGCTGCTGGCGTACACCCGCATCGCCACCCCGAACACCGCCGGCGCGGCGAACTGTGTCCAGTCCTGCAGAAGAGTCGCCGAGATCGCCGAACTATGTTGTTTGGCAACCGAATTCGCTTCGGCAATGGCCTTCAATCGCTCGACGGGGTCCTCGATGTTGGTCTCGAGCCGGGAGAACATCCCCGATACCTGGTTGCGTCCGGGACGGTCGGACTTCTCGTGCACCGACACCGGAACCATGGCGACCAGCGAACTCTCGGGCAGCTCGCCACGCTCGATCAGGAACGTGCGCAGCACACCGGACACCAGCGCCATCACCACATCGTTGACCTTGACCCCGAAGTGAGTCTTAACCGTCTTGATGTCGTCGAGATCGAGGTGGGCGAACGCGACGTTGCGGCGGCCGGTGACGTTCGCATTGAACGCGGTCTTGGGCGCCACGAACGGCGGTGCCATCGTCAGGCCGCTGCGCGCCCGCTTCACGGTGTCGATCACCGTCGACACCGTGTTCGGCAGGACGTTGACCAGCTTCAACGGTCTGCTCACGAATCGCACCGCGCCACTGACCGCGATCTCCAGATCGGTGCCGCCGCCGGGACCCTCCACCGGATCCGGCGGCGGCGCGTCGGGCTCGGTGGTGCACAGCTTCGACATCAGGTTCGCCCCGGTCACACCGTCGACTGCGCAGTGATGCACCTTGGTCATCACCGCGACACGGCCGCCCGTGTGCGCTGGGGTCCCGTCGCTGGTGCCGGCGACGTTCTCGATCACCCACATCTCCCACAGCGGGCGGGTCCGGTCGAGCGGCAACGACGCGATGTGGCCGCAGATCTCGGCCAGCTCGGCACGGCCACCCGGCGATGGCAACCCGATTCGGTGCAGATGACGGTCGACGTCGAAATCGTTGTCCTCCACCCAGACTGGGTGATCAAGGTTGAACCGGCTGTCGGCGATCTTCTCGCGGAACTCGGGCATGGCCTTGATGCAGAGCTCCAGCCCGTCGCGCAGCCGGTCGAAGGTGTAGCCGCCCGGCATCGTGGACGTGTCGAGCTCCAGGATCGAACAGACATGCAGTGGCTGGGCCGCGGTTTCGAGGTACAGGAAACTGGCGTCGAGTCCGCTGAGCCGTTGCATGCCGCCGATCGTATGCCCGGGCGGGACGGGTGTGAGCAAATCCACTTAACGCGCCGTTCACCTTCTGCTGACGCAGTGGCAGACTGGGCGGGTCAGCGAAACCCGGGGACCCGATTCGGGCCTCGAGGATTCAACACGACTCGCCCATTAAGGGGACAACGATGTCTGAGCAGCCTGTCTACGGCGCTGTCACCGAGACGCCCAAGCGTGTGAAGGTCCGGACGCACCACCTGCACAAGTGGAAGGCCGAAGGCCACAAGTGGGCCATGCTGACCGCATACGACTACTCCACCGCGGCGATCTTCGACGAAGCGCAGATTCCGGTGCTGCTCGTCGGCGATTCCGCGGCCAACGTGGTCTACGGCTACGACACCACCGTTCCGGTGACGCTCGACGAACTGATTCCGCTGGTGCGCGGAGTGGTCCGGGGCGCACCGCACGCGCTGATCGTGGCCGATCTCCCCTTCGGCAGCTACGAGGCCGGGCCGCAGCAGGCGCTGGCCACCGCGACCCGGATGCTCAAGGAAACCGGCGCGCACGCGGTGAAGCTCGAAGGCGGTGAGCGGGTGGCCGACCAGATCGCCGCCGTGAGCGCCGCGGGCATCCCGGTGATGGCACACATCGGCTTCACCCCGCAGAGCGTCAACGGCCTCGGCGGATTCCGGGTGCAGGGGCGTGGCGACGCCGCGGAACAGACCATCCACGACGCGATCGCCGTGCAGGAGGCAGGCGCGTTCGCGGTGGTGATGGAGATGGTCCCGGCCGAGCTGGCCACCCAGATCACCGGGAAACTCACGATTCCGACCGTCGGCATCGGCGCCGGACCCAACTGCGACGCCCAGGTTCTGGTGTGGCAGGACATGGCCGGTATGACCAATGGCAGGACCGCGAAGTTCGTCAAGCGGTTCGGCGCGGTCGGTGACGAGCTGCGCCGTGCCGCCACCGACTACGCCCGTGAGGTCGCCACCGGTACCTTCCCGGCCGAGGAGCACTCCTTCTAGCCGCGGGGTCCGAATTCTGCCTTGCGTTTGGACAGGAACGCGTCGACTCCTTCGCGCCCGTCGGCGGATTCGGCTCGTGCGGCGATCGTCCGCCCCTCCAGCTCCATCTGCTGTTCCAGGTCGTTGCCGAAGGTGTCCAACAGCAGCGCCTTCACCGCGCCGTTGGAGCCGGCCGAGGTCTGCGCCATCTGCTCGGCGAGCTCGTCGGCGCGGACCCGAAGCTGATCGTCGGCGACCACCTCACCCACAAGGCCCCACTGCGAGGCCTCTTGCGCGGACAGCGTGCGGTTGGCCAGCATCAGCTGCTTGGTCTTGGCGGTGCCGATCAGCCGTGGGAGGTGGTAGGACGCACCGCCGTCCGGGCTCAGCCCGACGCGGGTGTAGGCCATCGTGAACGACGCGGACTCCGCGGCAAGCACCAGATCCCCGGCGACAGCCAGGGAGAACCCGGCGCCCGCGGCCGTACCGTTGACAGCCGTGATCACCACCGCGTCCATGCGCGCCAGCGTCGAGATGGCCCGGTGCAGGTCGTCGGCGACCCCCTTGATGTGGTGTCCCCGGCTCGGCGCGGATGCGAAGTCCTTCAGATCACCTCCGGCGCAGAAGAACCGCCCGGCCCCCGTGATGACGACGACCTTGGTGGCGGGGCTGTCGCAGCGTGCCGCCGCCACGGCCAGCTCGCGGGTCATCGTGCCGTTCATGCCGTTTGCGGCATCGGGACGGTTCAGCGTGATGCGCGCGATGACACCGGTCTGCTCGAACGTGATGGTCTGGAATTCGGTCACACACGGACTGTAGCGGCTACAGTTTGCCTTCCAGATACTCGGTCCGGCATGCCCGGCGCGCCAGCTTCCCGCTGGTGGTTCGTGGAATCACGCCTGCGGCAACCAGTTTGATCTCCTTCAACGGCAGCGCATGATTGCGCGACACCGCAGAGCGGATCGCCTCCTGGATGGGACCGGCATCCGCGCGGCCGGCTCCGGGAGCGCGTTCGGCCACGATGACGACCTCTTCGCGGCCTTCGCCGGGAACCGAGAACGCCGCGACGAAGCCGGTCCGCACCGCCGGTGACGCTGCGGCGACGGTCGCCTCGATGTCCTGCGGGTAGTGGTTGCGCCCGTCCACGATCACCAGGTCCTTGACCCGGCCGGTGATGTACAGCTGGCCGTCGAGGTAGACACCGAGGTCCCCGGTGCGCATCCACAGCGCGTCCTCGGCGCAGCCCTCGGCGTGGCTCTCGTAGAGCAGGCGCGACTGGAGCTTGTTCTGGAAGGTCAGCTCCGTCTCTTCCTGCCGGCCCCAGTAGCCGCGGCCGATGTTGTCGCCGTGCAGCCAGATCTCGCCCACCCGGCCGTCGGCCAGCTCGGACTCGGTGGCCGGATCGACGATCACGGCCCATTGGCTGCGGGCCACCCGGCCGCAGGACACCTGGGCCACCGCGTTGGCGTCACCGGAATCGACCCGCACCGCGTTGCCCAGCGAGAGCTGCTCGCGGTCGAGGTACGTCGGCTCGGGGCGGGCCTCGGGTCCGATGGTCGAGACGAACAGCGTCGCCTCGGCCATCCCGTAGGAGGGCTTGACCGCCGTCGCCGGCAGACCGTAAGGCCCGAACGCGGCGTAGAACTTTTCGATCGAGGCCATGTTCACCGGCTCGGAGCCGTTGATCAGCCCGGCGACGTTGTTGAGGTCGAGCGTGTCCCCTGCCGGCGGCAGACCGCGCTGGGCGGCCAGCTCGAACGCGAAGTTGGGCGCCGCCGCGAACGTCGGGGCGTCGGACGCGCCGAGTTCCTTGATCCACCGGTAGGGCCGGCGCACGAAGGACACCGGCGACATCAGCGTGATGTGCCCGCCGCACAGCGCGGGGAACATGATCATCAGCAGTCCCATGTCGTGAAACAGGGGCAGCCAGCTGACGCTGCGGATGTTGTGGTCCAGACCGACGCCGTCGATCATCTGGACGATGTTGGTGCAGGCCGAGCGGTGGGTGATCTCCACACCCGCCGGCGCACGGGTGGAACCCGACGTGTATTGCAGGTAGGCGATGTCGTCGCTGTTCAGCGGCGCGGGCGCGAAGCCGGCGCCGACGGCGTCGGGCACCGCGTCGGTGGCGATGATCCTGGGCCGGCGCTCGCGCGGAAGCTTGCGCACGAAGTCACGGACCGACTCGGCGGCGGACGTCGTGGTGAGCACCACCGTCGGCAGGGCGTCGTTGAGCACCGCGTCCAGCCGGTCGGCGTGGCCGGGAAGTTCCGGCGCGAACAGCGGGACCGCGATGGTGCCGGCCAGGATCGCTGCGAAGAAGCCGACGACGTACTCGACGCCCTGCGGCGCGAGGATGGCCACCCGGTCACCGGGACGAGTCACCTGCTCCAGTCGGGTTCCGACCGCATGCAACCGCGTCCTGAGCTGGTTCCAGCTCAACTCGACGGTGCAGTCACGGTCGAAATCGAGATACCGGTAGGCCGGCGTGTCACCCAGTTCTTCGACGTTACGGTCGAGGAACGAGGTCAGCGTCAAGCCGGCCGGGATCGCAATGTTGCCTTCGCGGTCGAGGTAGTCGTCGAGCCGCACCACTGGACTCATAAGAGCATCCTAAGAGAACGATCATGAAATCGGTGCAACGGCATCTAGGCGCGTCGAACACAGTTTGGACACGGCCGTCGGCACCGCGGTGGCCGTTCACGTCGATGTGGCACTCTATGGTCCCCCCGAACCTCCAAGAGACAGGGTGTCCATGGCCCCGAAATCGCGCGAAACCTCCAGGTACATGGAGACCGAGCGCAAGTTCGACGTGGTCGAGGCAACCGGGTCGCCGTCCTTCGACGGGTTGGCCGCCGTAAGCCGGGCTGAGCGGTCGCCGTCACAATCGCTGGACGCTGTCTACTTCGACACACCCTCGCGCGACCTCGCCCGGCACAGGATCACACTGCGCCGCCGCACGGGCGGGCCCGACGCCGCGTGGCATCTGAAGTTGCCGGCCGACGCGGACAGCCGCACCGAGGTGCACGCGCCGCTGGCCGAGGACGGCTCCGACGAGACCGCCGTACCGGAAAGTCTGCGCGACGTCGTCCTGGCGATCGTGCGGGACCGACCGCTGGAGCCGGTGGCCCGCATCCGCACGGTGAGGAACGTCGAACTCCTGCACGGGCCGGACGGGACGGTGATCGCCGAGTTCTGCGACGATCACGTGACGGCGAGCGCGGTCGGCGGCGAGGAGCAGCGCTGGCGCGAGTGGGAACTCGAACTCCGGGCCGACGCGAGCCCGGAGGTGTTCGACAGGCTGACGAATCGGTTGCGCGACGCCGGGGCGGAGCCTGCCGGGCCCGGCTCCAAGCTGGCGCGGGTGCTGGCCACTGATACACCGGCGACCGAGGTAGCCGTGAAGGATCCGGCGCGGCGTGCAGTGGCGCAGCACGTCGGCGAGCTCATCGCGTGGGATCGGGCCGTCCGGGCCGACGCGTGGGACGCGGTCCATCAGATGCGTGTCACGACCCGCAAGATCCGCAGCCTGCTGCAGTCGGCGCAGGGCTCCTTCGACTTCGCCGGCCGGGAATGGGTGCTCGACGAGTTGCGCGAACTGGCCGGGGTGCTGGGCGTCGCTCGCGACGCGGAGGTGCTCGCCGAACGGTACGAGCGTGCTCTCGACGCCCTGCCCGGGGTGAATGTGCGGGGACCGGTGCGCGAGCGGCTGGTCGAGGGCGCCCAGAAGCGCTATCAGACCGGATGGAAGCGGTCTCTGACGGCGATGCGCTCGCCGCGGTACTTCCGGCTGCTGGATGCGCTGGAGGAGTTGGTCAGCGCCGACGCTCCCCACTCTGGTCCGGGCGGGGTACCCGCTGAGCTGACCATCGGCTCGGCGTACAAGCGGGTGCGCAAGGCCGCCAAAGCCGCCCGGCTGGCAGCGGCCGATACCGAAACCGACCCTGACGAGGCGCTGCATCGAATCCGTAAGCGCGTCAAGCAGCTCCGCTACACCGCCGCGGCCACCGGCCAGGGCAAGGTGGCCGACCGAGCGAAGACGATCCAGACGCTGTTAGGTGACCACCAGGACAGTGTGGTCAGCCGAGCGCACCTGAGCCGGCAGGCCCAGGCGGCGCACACCTCGGGCGAGGACACCTTCACCTACGGGCTGCTGTACCAGCAGGAGGACGACCTGGCCCAGCGCTGCGAGGAGCAGATCGACCGTGCACTTCGGAAACTCGACAAGGCGGTGCGCCGGTCCTGATCCGGCGCGCGCCAGACCGTCGAGGATCTGCATCGGATCGGCGCATGCCGCGTGCCATGGCGTCTACGTCGCCGTCATCCGGGATGGTCATGGTCTCGGTGCTTCATCGCCGGCCGCGGTGCGGCGGGCCAATGCCCGCGACAGCGGCAGCAGGACCAGCAGACTGACGATGGCCACGACCACGACCATGACCACCACGCTGGGATCGGTGAAGCTCTGTCCCCCGACCACCAGTGCGGCGGCGATGTTGCGCTGGGCGGTTCCCAATCCCAGCACCGGCCGCGTTGCGGCGGCCGGCCCGCCCAGCCCCCAGCCGAGGGCGTAGCCGATGGTGATGAACAGCAGGCCGGCCAGGATGGCGCGGGTGCCGAACACCGAGAGCACGTTGCGGAAGTTGACCACCACCAGCAGCACCACCACGGCGACCAGACCGAGGCTGGAGAGCCGGTCGCACCAGGGTTTGACGGCCGCGGCGACGCGGGGAAGTTTGGCGTTGACTGCGAGCGCAACGGCCAGGGGCAGCAGCATCAGCACGATCAGGGAGCGGGCGATCTGGCCGGGGTTGACCGAGACGCCGGGCAGCAGCATCGGTAGCACCAGCGGCAGGTAGCCGACGGTGATGACCATCAGCACCACCATCAAGGCGACCGCGAACGCCAGATCGCCTTTGGCAATTTGGGCGAGCTTGGGCAGAAACGGGGCGCCGGCGGCGACGCCGAGCAGCAGCAGGCCCACTGCGAACGGTTCATCCAGAGCAAGCACCTTGGCCAGGAGCACCGCCGCGGCGGGCATCAACAGGAAGTTGGCCAACAGAGACATCGCCACCAGCCGCGCATTGCGTAGCGGGGCGGTGATCTCGGTGATCCTGAGCCCCAGCCCCATCGCCAGCATGCTCGACACTACGAAGATCAGCGTGGCGATGGGGACGGCGTGCTGCAGTACAGCCATCATCGCGTTGACCTCGGTTCGGCTGGTCCGCTTCGGCGCTGCCCGTGGAGCGGGGGTCTCAATCCGTCGGGCCGCGTTGATGATTGGACGCGGTGGCGAGGATTTGGCTTGCCGCCGCACCCGTACTGTACGTAGTCGGGCCCTGTGTGGCAGCGCTTTCGGGCCGTAAAGCGTTGACATCCGCCGGTGGCAGAGCCCCTATTAGGGTGATTCGTTGAATTCGCAAGCGCACCATTGGATGCGGTCATCGATCGAACATGGTGGGTCGGCACGGTGTGAAGCCGGACGGACCGGTGAATTGCCCATCGTTACCAGATGGTGGAAGTCCGTCGGTGCTACCGTCACGGCTAGTCGGGGTCGAGGTGTCGTGAGGAGCAAGTGATGCCCAACGATGAGGACTGGTCTCGGCCGGCCGCGGTGGCCATCCCCAAGGGCGGCTACTTCGAGGAAGAGCGTGGCCGCTACGGTCCCATCTTTCCGAAAACACCTGCCTGCTATGGGTTCTCGATCATCGCGAAGGTGATACCGGGACGCGAGGACGTCATTCGCGAGCATGGCAAGACGCTGGAAGCAGCGGTAGCGGCCGATCCCACGGTGCTAGAAGTGCTGAAGCTGCACTACCTGCGCTGGCAGGTGTTCCCGATCGGGGATGACCTGTACTTCCAGTATCAGGGCATCTTCGACACCGACTTCGACAAGTACACCGAGGATGCAGTGGAGTTGTTCAGCGCAACAGGTATCGACACCGTGTTCACCAACCTCGAGGGTTTTCCCGAGGACTGGAAAACCAATCCGTCCGCTTTCGTCAAATTTGTCCGCGAGCATCATGTGCCGAGCTTCCTGGAATACGGCGAGTACCCGTATGTCACGGCCGATGAGGTGAAAAAGGCGCTGCGCCTGAAGGCGGCGTTTTCGAATATGCTCGACCAGATGCAATGAGCGACACTCCCCTCGAAGCTGTTCACGCGTACTTGGACGCGTTCAACGCCGGGGATCCCGCGGCGATGTCGGAGGCGTTCGCTTCCGACGGCTCGATCCTCGACGGTATGCCACCGCACCTTTGGCTGGGGCCGACGGCCGCGGCGGACTGGTACCGCGACGTCTTGGCCGAAGGCGACCATGCGGGCGCGTCGGGCTATCACGTCACCATCGGTGAGCCGGTGCACAACGACACGACCGGCGACAGTGCGTATGTGGTGGTTCCGGCCACGATGACGTTCGACGTCAACGGGAGGACGGTGACCCAGACCGGCGCGACGTTCACGGTGGCGCTTCGCCGCGGCGCCGACGGATGGCGGGTCGCGGCATGGGCGTGGGCGAAGGGTCGGCGCGCGCTGTGACCGACGGGTCGCCCTTGGAGCTCGCGGCCGCTACGAGTTCCTTAAACCTCGGCTGGGGGTGGAAACGTGGCGCTCGGAGTTGCTGGATCAGGTGCAGCCGACTGGCTCAACCCGCGCGACACCGCCCACATCATGAACCGGCGGCGCCTATGAAACCGCCGAATACGACGCCGCGCAGTTCCTTCAGGGCATCGCAGGCGGCGAGGAGATCGAGGCGATTCAGCGCCGGATGCAGCGGGAGGGCACCTGTCTACCCGCCTGCGGCCGGCCGTCGTCGGCGGAACCAAAGAGATCGCCCCTCTGGACCGGCAACCTCGATCCAGATCCGGCACGGCGCTGAGCAATGTCAGCACCTTCAACTTGCGCCCGCACCTACCGCACAGGCGACATCGTGCTCGTCGACACTACGATCGGACTAGTCGGCAATCGAACTCGCCGCCGCTGGCACTGCGGCCGATGCCGCCGGATCACTCGTGCCGCCAGTGTGCGCGCCGGCCGCGACACGTACCGCCACCTGTGGCCGGTGGGGCGGATGAGCTGGCCTGTAAGCCGGAACATGTGCGCTGGGCGTTTGCCGTGTCACGCCGCGTTCACCGCGTCACGAACCCGCAGGTCACAAGCGTTCACCGCCTACGCGCGATCACACCGTAGTTGAACCTACTGCGGACGATCTGCGGACGGTGCGCCCGCCTTGGACTGCGATCACCCGTCCACGAAGCGACGTGCGAGATAGGGTGCCGAACCATGCGGGGGATCATCGTTGTGCTCGGAATCGCTGCGTCGTCGGCACTCGTCGGATGCGGTGGCGGTTCGGGATCGGATGCCACGACCTCGACCACCACGGCGGCCAATGATGACATCCCGCGCATATCGCCGGTGCCGATGACGACGCCGCCGACCAACCCTCCCGCGCTGCCCGGCGCACCCGCGGCGCCGAACACGCCGGCACCCGCAGCCGGGCCCGGATGCGACGAAGCGCCGGCGCGGATCGTCGACCTGATCAATGCTGCCTTCACCGACGGTAAGCACCTCGAAAACGCCCAATCGGTGAGCGGCCCGTCCGGCATGGTTATCGTCGGCGGCAACATTGTCGACGCGGCCGGCACGCGCGTGTCGAGCGCCGACTCGTGGGTGATGTCTGGCGGCACGATCTACGGGCTCAGCAGCGACGCGCGACGACACACCCTCGTGCCCGACGGGCGCGACCTCATCCCCAGCGATTGGGCGACGTACAACGACGCCGTCGGTGAGTGCGTGACAACAGCGACCCGCGCAGCGAACAGGTAGTCGATCTCGCCGCGTCATGTATGCGTCTCGTCCGGCTTGTCGTGACGGCGTGCTCGGTCACGATGCCGGTAGCGTTGATTGCCGTGCCCGGAAAGTCCACGGCTCAGCGCCGCTGCATGTTCTGCGGGCGGGCAAAAGGAGACCTCGTCGATCCGTCTGATCCGACGTCGCAGGCAGTCATCATGACGCGTGAGCACATTTTCCGATCGTCTTGGAAAGACAAGATCGTTACTAGTGTTCTACCGAAAAACGAACCCATGGGCGAGCGTGCGTTCACGAAGTACGGGCGCGACTTCGAGGCCAAGCTGAGCCGCCCAGAATCCCTGTTCGAAGTCGTGGCGAAGCCTGTCTGCGACTACTGCAACAACGGATGGATGAACGATCTCGATTCTTCCGTCGAACCATGGCTGCTGGACCCCTACGCGGATGAATCCCAATGTGATCCCACTGTTTTTAGGCGATGGGCAATCAAGGTTGCGGTGCTCCGGTCCCATCACGAGCACGTTTCGGTACCCCAACCGGGAGACTTCTCGGCTTTGTACGAGGGTCGCGATATACCCGATTGGCACATATTCATTGGACGCACCATGTATCCCGAGCACAGCCACACTTTCGGCGGCGTCGGGCCTATACGTTTCGGCAGCGGCCGTGTGATGGGATTGACGCAGGTTTCTTGGTCGCTCGGCAACATTGCGGTCGTTGCCATTCGGGTCGTCGAAGATAGCGAAACGGGCACCGGCTACTTCAAGATGTTCAAACATTCCATCCGTTGGGAAGGAGGGCTAATGGCAGAGGTGTTGCCGACCGCCTCCAGGCTTCCCGCCCTCGCGCTGCTACCAGAGCTCACGCCTATCAAGTGGGACAGCTTGGTTTGGTACTTCAGCCCCAATCCCTTGTCGCCAATTGCGGAGATGATCCGGGAGGCAATACAGGGCTACCAGAATGTGCTGGAACAACACGGTCAGACCATCCGCGACATATAGCGGTTCCGATGCCCCCCAACAAGTTCCAACGGCACTACGACCGGTTAGCTCTGGGTCTCCCCGGGTGTTTCTAGGCCGCGGAACAAAAAATCCGAACTACCGCGTGGGAGTCCGGTACCCGCCCCCGTCGACATTCTCGGGGTGGGGGGGGTCAGGCGCCGCCCCTGTGGACGGTCAGCGGTCGAAGTCCGGCCAGGGCATGGCCAGCGGGCCGAGGTCGACGCCGGCGTCGTCTGCGGGCGCCTGGGCGGCCGGGCGACCGTGGTCGCGGCTGCCGTCACCGCGGGTCCGGTTGCAGGTGGCGTGGAGTAGCCGATCGGCGGTCGTGCCGCCCTTCGATCGCGCCTTGGTGTGGTCGGCGTGCAGCGGTTCCCCGTCGGGGTTGCGGGCGGCGTCGCGCCACATCGGCTTGCCGCACCACCAGCAAGGGCGGCCGTCCCGGTGGCGGGTGAGGAGCCGTTCGCGCTGTTGGGTGTGTTGCCATCCGACGCCGCGTTCGCGGTTGGTGCGCTTGCGTTTCCCGCTCGGTGGCGGTGGGACGCGGCCGGCGCGTGACGGCATGGTGCGCCCTTTCGGTTGGGTGGTGCGGCACCCCGACCCGGCCGCGGGCGAAGGTTCCCTCCTGGCCGGGGTGCCGCGTGCCGGGTCCGGGATCTGACGACCGGACCCGACGACCTGGGTGCGTGCGGGCCGCTAGTCCGCGCGGGATGCCCAGGCGGTCCGCCGGATCACCAGAACCAGCCTGCGGGCTGGTCGAGGTCGCCGGTGCCGGTATCGGCGGCGTGACCGATCTGGGTCATGGGCACCGCCATCTCGTTGGGATAGCTGGCCAGCACGTCGGCCATGCCGGGATCGGCCTCGATGACCGACACCCAGTGCTTGCGGCGGGCCGGGGTGATCTTGCCCTTGCCGATCGCGTCGTCGACCGATGCCTCGACGCGCTGGCGTGCGGCTGCGGCGGCAACACGCCGACCTTCGGCGGCGTCCCGTCGGAGTGCCTCGGCGGTGGCGGTGTCGATGACCTCCATACCGTTGCGCTTGGCGGCGGCGGCCACGGTCGACGGCTTGGCCGGGTCAAGGGCTTCGATTTGCGCGGCGAGGTCGACGATCGTGTCGAGGACGAGGCCGGCGTCGGTATCACCCGGCGCAGCATCGGGCAGGCCGAGCAGCTTCAGCAGGTCGGCTTCCTGGTCATCGTTGAGTGTGAGTGCCATTGTGCTGCAATCCCTTCCGCGCGCTTAGGCGCTGAGTCCGTTGATGCGCTTGGCGGCATACGGGCGGTCGATCGCGATGGCCGGAACCGCGTAGGCCTGGACCCACTTGCCGCGCTTGTGGCGGTCGTCGATGACCTCGGTGACCAGGCCAGCGGATTCCCAGCCGATGGTGCCGACCATGCCTTGAGCCACGGTGTAGGCGACGCCGATCGGCACCCGCGGGTTGGCGAACATGCCGTTGGTGAAGCCGGCGGATTCGAGTGCGGCGTCGAGGTCCTCGGCGTAAGCGGTGCGCAACTGCCGCGCCTGTTCGGGGTGCACGATGAGCAGGTCGTGGCGCACCCCCAGCTCCTCGAGGTCGGCCATCTCCTGCACTTCGGCGAAGTGCGCGGTGGGCCGGTCCGCCGACGGGGTGATGTCGGTCAACGGGCCAACGAAGGTGAGGTCGTCCCAGCCGTGCGCGGGTACCAACGTGCCGATACCGGCCGCGGTCACCTTCGCCATGAGGCGCGAATCAAGCTTGCGCGCAATGGTGTTGGCGAGCTGGGTGGTCTGGTTGTCGAGGTAGTTGACGGTGTTGCGGGTAATCACCTCGTCGGCGATGAAGAACTTTCCGCCCCAATCCTCCACCGCCGCAACGGAAGGCGTGGGGTCCACACCCTCCACCACTCGATACTCTGCGCCCGGCGTCCGCATCTCCACATCGGTGGAGTAGAAGTCCGACGCCGCGACGGTGTGGAACAGCAGTCCGCCACCGGTGACCGGTGCACCCAACTGCCGCAGGAACTTCGGCGCCAGGAGGACGTCGTCGGCGAGGCGCGCGATCTGCGCCTGGATGAGCGACGGCTGCCGCAGAGCGGCATCCACGCTCATCACTCGACCGTTCAGCTGGGGTGTGAGAGCCGAGGTCATGTCAATTCCTTCCGGTGGGCCGAACGTGGTCGGCAGGGTGAACGGGAAACGTGGTCATCACGCCGGCCACGCAATCTCGGCGACACCGCCGGCCGTGGCACCGGTGACGGCGTGACCGACGACGGCGCCGGTGGTCGCGGTGACCACACCGGCGGCCGCGCCTACCTGCACGGCGGCGCCGGCGGCGATGACGGCTTCGGCGATGACGCGGACCACGCCGCCGCGGGCCACGCGCACCAACTGCCCGGCCACGGCGTCGTTGGCCGCAACGCCGAGGGCGACCGCACCGGCACCGGCGGGTGCGACGGCGAGGTTGCCGGCCGCGGTCCGGTTCCCGCTCACCTTCACCACCCGTCGGGCGGTGACGGGCGCGGTCGCCTCGGCGGTGATCGACTCGCCTGGTGCATAGACGTGTGCCTGCTGGATGGTGGTGCTCACGAGGGTGTCCTTTCGTAGGAGATGGATCGGGCCGAACGGGTGCGGCGGGCGCGTGCGAGCGCGACGGCGCGGGCGCGGTCTGCGGCGGACGGGTGCGCCGATGCGATGACCACCCGGCGGCCGGCTGCGGCGACGTCGACGCCGTAGAGGTGGCAGACGTCGTCGAGGGTTTCGAGTTCCTTGACCGCCGGGTGGGTGGCGCCGAGGAGGGCGACGCCGACGAGGACGCACGGCCAGGTGCGGCCGGCGCGGTCGGTGTGGTCGAGCAGGCACTCCACGCTGCGCTGCGGGTAGGCGCGGGCCAGCACACCCGCGATCGCCCGCGGAACACCGGTGAGTGTGCCGACCAACTGCGTGCCGCCGACGATGCGCAGCGCCGTCACCGAGCCGAGCGCGGGTGCGGCGTCACGCATCGGACCCTGGTGGCCGAGCTTGAGGACTGGGGTGGCGATCCCGGCGGTGTGCGCGTCAACAATCGACCGCAGGTCGTCGGCGGTGACCGTCCACGGCCCGGTTGACGCCTCGTGCTCGCCGGTGTGCAGCAGCGGCAAATTCGGGATCGACACCACGTTGACGGCCGGCATCAGCGGTCACCCCGCGCGGCGCGCCGCCCTGCGTTCGGCTTCGGCGTCGACGGCGTCCGCCGGATATACCCACCGCGTGCCGGTATGACGAGCCGGTAGCCGCCCCCGGCGCGCAAGGTCGCGGACACCCGAGGCGGACAGCCCGAGTATGCGCGCAGCGTCGCCGGTGCGGTATTCATGGCGCCTACCGTGCACCGAAACACGTTGCGGCGCACGCACATCTGCCGGTTGCGCTGACGGTTCGACGCCTTGTGCGTGGTCAGCCGCGGCTTCACCGAGCCGCAGTGAATCGGCAGAGCGTCGCAGTTTCGTGGTGAACGCCACCAGTCGCGCCGAGGGCTGCGACGGGGTGGGATTGCCGCCGGCGTCGCGCCGTTCGGCCATGAGTTGCGCGAGGTGCTCCAACGCCCGCGCCACGTAGTTGACCTCGGCGCCGTCGAGGATGAGCGCGCCGGGTGGCACCCGGATCACGGGCCGGTGCCGTCGTCGGTGTCGGCGATCGCGGCGAGTTCGGCGATCAGGGCGGCCTCGACGTCGGCGGCCGTGGCGTCGGCGGGCAACAACAGCACCGGCTGCCCGGCGCCGAACACGTCCGAAGGCCGCATACCGGGCCGGCCGTGGCACACGATGAGCGCGACCCGGACCGCCTCCTCCTGCATGTCGGTATCCCCGCGCAGTTGCGCCAACGCGTTGAGCACAGCGGCACGGCGGCAACGGGTTTCGTGACCAGCGTCGAGGGCGTAGACGAAGGCCGGCAGGCCGGCCATCGGGGCGAGTTCGGCGGTGAGTCGGTCGATGAGGTCGGCGTAGACGAACCCGGCCGCGAAGTTTGCCGCGGCGGCGAGTTGGTCGGGTGGTTCGGGCACCGGCAGGCCGGTGGCGTGGTCGATCGCGCCGGACCCTTCGGCGACGATGCCGGCCGCGATGCCGGCCCGCGTGGCGTCGGCGATGTGGTGCAACACGATCTGGGCGCGCGCCCAGCCGCCGGGACCGTCGTCGAACTGTTCGAGCACGTCGTCGAGGGCCTCGGTCACCGCGCACTGGTGGGTCGCGGGCACGCGGTCACGGATGACGGTGGCGACGGCGTAGGGCACGACGTCGAACATGTCGCCGACGAACCCGCGGGTTGCGGCCTCAAACGCCACCGGCACCGCGCCGCCTGCATCGGCGCGCCGCAACGCCGCGACGGCGAGCATCATGGCGTCACGGTCGGTGACCAGATCGTCGCGCACCGCGTTCGGGTCACGCTCCACGATCGGCGGTAGGCCGCGGGCGACCCGTATCCGGTTCACGCGCGCCAACGCCTCGGCCTCACCGGGATCGTCGTCGCGCGCGGCTGGGCCGGTCATGCCGTCTCCCGCAGTTCGGGGAAGTCGGGGAGCGCGGGATAGGTGTCGTCCCAGCCGAGTTCGTGGCGTAGTAGGTGCCCGAAGTGGATCCAGTCGATGCCGCGGGCCACCGCGCCGGGCGGCGTATGGCGTGCCAGGTCATCGAGGAACGGGACGCCGGCCTCCGCGGCTGGCATTGACGCCTGCCGCATCAGCGCGGCGGAGTCGATGCCGGTTGCCGCGGCGGCCTCGATCATCGGGTCTAGCCATGCGCCAGTTTCGGTTCTCATCGGATCTCCTTCGTGGGTGTATCGGCGTTGGTGAACGTGCGGGTGGCTAGGTAGCCGACCGCGAACCCGATCAGCAGGCGGGCGGCGTCCAGTGCGGCGGCGATCATGGCCGACCGTCCGGGTATGCGGCGCGCAGCGTGGCGACGGCGTCGGCGATGTCGTGCGCCAGCGCGAGCGCCTCATCCACGGTGGCGGTGATCGACACCGGACCGACGCGGATCGAGACCCTGGCCGGTTCACGCTTCGCCACAACGTCGGGCACCGCCGCAGCGGCGTCGATATGCGTCCTCACGGTGCCTGACTCCCAGTCTCGGGTTCTGTTGCCGCGGAACGCCGTTCCGGCGGCAAAGCGGCGGCTCGTGGTTCATGTAGCGGCGCGATGATGTCCCTATCCGTCGCTGGCACGGCCGGCGTCCCGTGGTCGCACCGCACCGCCGGCTCGACCGGCGTGCAGTCCGCCCCAAGGCGCCACCCGTTCGGATCGCAGCGCCGGCAAGAGCGGATCGCCGCCATGCGTGCCGCCCGCGCCGTCCGTTCATCGGCGCGAAGGCGGGTCATGACACCACTCGCAGGGCGGGCGCATCGGCGCGGCGGACCCATCCGCGTCGGGCATGGCGCCGATGACGGGCGCCCGGTGTCGTGGCGCCATAGTCGGCGATGTGGTGATGCCACCGGTAGGCGGCGACAGCGCACATCGCGTGACCGTGTTTCGGCGGCGCGCCGTGCGGGTCCAGGTCCGCGCCAAGGATGACCTCACGGCAGACGATGCACCGGTACCAAAGCGCCAACTGGTCGGGGTCGCGCTTCACGACGCCTCCCGCCGACCGTCGACGATGCCCGCGCGGGCGCAGTCCGCGCAGTCGACCGCGGCGGCGACCGAGCGGCCGGCATGCTGCGGGCATCGTGGCCGCCTTAGGTGGTGCTGCCACCACTGCCACCAGATCGTGGCGTGCGGGCACCGCACCGCGACGCCCAGCTCGTCGTCCGGGTCTTTGACGCAGCCGTCTTCGTCGTCGCACTCGTCGCAGGCGGCCCGCCAGGCGCGGTTGGCGGCGGCGTGCTCCGCGCGCCACCCCTTGCGCGCCACCTCCCACGCGTCGTGCGCCTTGCGGACGTCGCCGCAGTCCCGGCATGGCTCGCTGGTGCCGCCGGGGTGGTTCGCGCAGAACGGCGCGGGCTCGGGGTCGGGGAAGTCCTTCGGCCGGTGGTTCATCGGCAGCGGCAGCGCAGCGACCCGCGCCGGGATGCGTGCCGGCGCGGCGGTAGCCGCTGCCGTTGCCGGTTTGCTGTTTGCAGATGAATCCCGGAAGGGGTCGTCCGGGTCGGGACCATCCGCCGCTGGTGACGTCCCCGGCTTAGGTGACTCCCCCTTGGTACTTGGTAGGTACTGGAAGGTGGGCGGCACGGCGGTGCCGGTGGTGCGGTCTGGCGGTGCCGGTATTGGGGTACCGCCATGCCGGTATTGGCACGGTTCCACCGGCACGGCGGTGCCGGTGGTGGATGGTTCCACCGGCACGGCGGTGCCGGTGGTGACCAGCCGGTAGACCGCCGCAAGTCCCCGCTTCGGGTTTGCTGGCGACGTGCGTTCGATCAGGCCAAGTTCCCGCCCCAACGCCATCGCGTTACGCACGGCCCGCGGCTTCAGGTTGCACATTGCCGCCAGGCGATCGTCGCCCGGACGGGCGTTGGTGCCGTCCCGATAATCGGCGTAGGTCTCCAAAGCGATCAGCACGTTCTTCTGATCGGCCGAAAGCCCCGTGGCGCCAAGCACCTGCCGGCGCCACTCAACCGAGCTGTACGGGCCTTCTCGTCGTGTGATCACCTGTTGCCGCCGTCCCACGCCGCGGTCGGGCACCACCCCTTCGGATCATCCGCCCACGCCGCGGGCACCCGCACCTTGCGGCCGATGCGCACCGTCGGACATTGCTCGGTGCGCGCCCAGCGGCGCACGTCGTCGGGGTGGACACCCAAACGGGCGGCGACCTGCGCAAACGTCAGCAGGGCGGCGCGGTCACCGCTCGGATTGCGGTTCGTCGTCATGGGATGCCTCTCGGTTCCAGTAAAGACTTGATTCGTTGCGCCACATCACTATTCGACACCGCCACGCTTGGTCGACATCTCCTGCGTCGCAAGCCATGCCTCCACGGCCCGGCGGCGGTATACCGTGCGGTTGCCGACCTTGAACGATGCCGGCCCGCACCCCTTCGATCGCCAGTTCCTCAGTGTTCCGGCGGGCACACCGATCCACTGCGACAGCTCGATGGTGCCGAGTAGTTGGTCGGCGTCCGATGACGCGGACGCGGTCGTGGTGTGCCGGTGGCGGGTGGTTGTCGACATGTTGAACTCCTCTGCGTTTTTCCTGGGGCTTTGCCCCGTTCGGACACACTGTGCCATTGCGACCCGACAGGTCGCACGCGCGTTCATCGGCCAACTATGTTGCAACAGAGGCTATTTGGTTGCAGTGCAACCACGCGGACCTGACGGCCGACCCAGGGCTGTTGCGGCGCCTAGCTGCGACGATGCCCTGTGTCCTGCACATCAGGTCCATGTTGTCCTCGATGCCAACCTTGAAGAACCCGCTATGTCGAAGTCGATGTCGAGCGGATGCACTGGCGCACACAAGGGTTGCGGTGTTGACACGGCGTTGCATCATGGGTGAGACCGCAGCGACGAAGGCAAGAGGGATCATGGCGACAACGAGACGCAACCGTCGGGCAGGCATCGAGGACCGGTGGACGCGGACGGTTCGGCTACCCGACGGCACCACTAAGACCGAGCCAAGTGCCAACCACGGCAAGGGATCGCGTTGGCGCGCCCGCTATGTCGACGACGTTGGTCGCGAGCACGCCAAGGGGTTCGCGCGGAAAGCGGACGCGCAACGTTGGCTCGACGAGGTCACCGCGGCGGTTGTCACCGGCCAGTACGTTGACCCGAAGGCCGGCCAGGTCACGTTCCGCGACTATGCGGAACGGTGGCGGGACATGCAGGTGCAGCGTCCCAGCTCGCGGGCTCACGTCGAGACGATGCTGCGTCGGCACGCGTACCCGACCCTGGGCGACCGCCACCTGTCGGCGATCCTGCCGAGCGACGTGCAGGCGTGGGTGAAAGGGCTCGATCTGGCGCCGGCGACCGTCGGCGTCGTCCACGGCATCGTGTCGACGGTGATGAAGTCGGCGATCCGGGACCGCCGGGTTGTCGCTAACCCGTGCGATGGCACCAAGTTGCCGAAGGTGGAGCGGGCGCAGATCGTGCCGTTGACGACCGAACAGGTTTCGGCGGTACGCGACGCATTACCGGCGCCGATGCAGACCCTCGTGACGTTGGCCGCCGGAACGGGCATGCGGCAGGGCGAGTGCTTCGGCCTGACGGTCGACCGGCTGCGGTTCCTGGAACGCACGGTGACGGTGGACCGTCAGCTCGTCACCGTGGCCGGGCAGGCGCCGACGTTTGGGCCGCCGAAGACGCGGGCGAGTAACCGGACCATCCCGCTCCCCCAGGTCGTCGTCGACGCCCTCGCAGCGCACCTCGCCGCTTTCCCCGCCGGACCGGACGGGCTGGTGTTCACCGTCTCGGGCAAGCCGATCACGCGGTCGGTGTTCGGCCACAAGTGGCGGTCGGCGGTCGACACCGCGGGCCTGCCGGCCGGCACCGGGTTCCACGCGCTGCGGCACTACTACGCGAGCCTCCTGATCCGGCACGGCGAGAGCGTGAAGACGGTGCAGGCTCGGCTGGGCCACGCCAGCGCGGTCGAAACGTTGGACACCTACAGCCACCTGTGGCCGGATTCGGACGACCGAACGCGGGACGCCATCGACTCGGTACTCGGATCTGCTGCGGACGCACTGCGGACGGTCGCGACGCCCGGCTGACGAACTTGCAGGTCAGACGGGCGGGGCGGATGAGCCGGCCTGTAAGCCGGATTCTGTTCCCCGCCACCATGGCTGGCAGCGAGGCGGCGACCATCCATCTGGACACACCGTCGCCGGGTGCCTCAAGCGGCCTACCCGCAGGCTCGGGCGAGCAACCCTCAGGCGCCTGCATGGCCGCAACCAGGTTGCGGCCTTCTTGGCCTTGCTTCGGGTGGGGTTTACCAAGCCACCCCGGTCACCCGGGATGCTGGTGCGCTCTTACCGCACCTTTTCACCCTTACCTCCCCGAGCGCCCGCAGGCGCTGGGGTGGCGGTCTGTTTTCTGTGGCACTTTCCCGCGAGTCACCTCGGATTGCCGTTAGCAATCACCCTGCTCTGTGAAGTCCGGACTTTCCTCGACACCGTATGGTGCCGCGGCCGCCCAGCCAGCTCATCCGCCCTAACAACGTAATGGTTCGGGCGCCGATTCCGTTAACGAACACCGAGCTCAGCTGGTGACGAACATCGAGCCCAGCTGCGCGCGATACTGTGGACATGCTTCCGCCAGCCCGGGACATGCTTCCGCCGGCCCGATACCTGATGCGGGCCAAGGACCTGGCCGACGCGCGCTACTCAGAGCCGATCACCGTCGCCGACCTCGCGGCCGCCGCCGGATTGTCCCGGGCTCACTTCAGCCGCACATTCACCCAGACATTCGGCGAGTCGCCGCGTGCGTACCTGCAGACCCGACGCCTTGAGCGGGCGGCGGCCCTGCTGCGCCACACCGACAGGTCGGTAGCCGACATCTGCGTGATGGTCGGGCTGCAGAGCGTCGGGTCGTTCACCACCAGTTTCGCGCGCGCCTACGGTACGCCTCCGGCGGCATACCGAGCTTCGATGCCGCCCGCTGCCGTCCACGCGCGGATTCCCAGCTGCATTCTGCAGCGCGACACCCGCCCGAAGGCCGACACCCGCGTCGCAAAAACAGCACACGGGGAGAAGACACGCGGATCGGTGCGGCCGTAGCGTCGGCGCCATGATCAAGATTGCCAGTGCCCATCTGTGGGTTCACGACCAGGAAGCCGCGTTGAAGTTCTGGACCGAGAAGGTGGGTCTGGAAGTGCGCCAGGATGTTTCGTTGCCCGATGTCGACGGCATCTTCCGGTGGCTCACGGTCGGGCCGCCCGGCCAGGACGATGTGTCGATCGTGCTGATGGCCGTCCCCGGCGAACCCGTCATGGACGACGCCACCAGGAAGCAGGTACTCGAACTCACCGCAAAGGGCTTCGCCGGCACCATTTTCCTGAGCACCGACGATTGCCGCGCCAGCTACGAGGAGCTGAAGGCACGCGGCGTCGAGTTCACCGAGGAACCCCACGAGATGCCCTACGGCATCGACTGCGGATTCCGGGATCCTTCGGGCAACAGCGTGCGCCTCACCCAGCTCGCCGCGGTCCCGCAACGCAGCTGAAGACACGCGCCAGATGCCCGGCGCCGGTTGACCTGCCGCGATTACGCGGCGTCGAAGGTGATGAGGTCGATGGTGAGTTTGCCTTCGAGGAGGCTGAGGCGGCGGCGGACCGGTGGGCCGGGGAGTTGGGGTGCGGTCGAGCGGTAGACCGAGCCGGTGGGGGTGATGAATTCGGCGGTGTGCTCCCCGTCGGATTCGGTGGTGTTGACCTGCCAGCCGGGGGCTTCTTTGGCGTAATTGCAGGCCTCGCACATCCCGAGCCCGTTGCGTGCGCTGGTCGGCCCGCCGGCCCGATCGGGTATGGCGTGGTCGTGGTGGCGGATCACGGCGTTGCAGTACGGGGTCCGGCAGGTGCGGTCGCGGCGCTCGAGCAGCTGCGCCAACCCTTTCGGGAAGATCCGGGCGGCCGATTCCATCGCCACCAACTGCCCACTGTCGGGATGGCGGTAGAGCCGGCGCAGGGTGGCTTTGGGTTGGGCATCAGCAACCGCATCGGCGGTCAGGGCCCGGCAGAACCCGGCCGGGACCGGACCGTACCCGTCCAGCCAGCCCAGCTCGTCGTCATCACCGGCCAGGGTGGTATCGGCCATCACCAGATTCAACGCGATCGGCACCGGCCCGGCAGCGGGATGCCCGGTGACCCGTTCATAGATCGTCTCGGCCATCACCTGCCCGCGCGGGCGCCCGTCACCGCTGGTGTCGGCGGCCCGCCGGCAGGCCGCATACAGCCCGACCCCCTGGGCCAGCGGCAGCCGCACCGTGACGTAGACCATGGTGTTGGGGGCGGGCCGGCAGGACACCGCACAATCGGCGGCGCTGCTGTTGATCCGTGCCACCACCGCCGCGGCGTCCAGGCGGGCGGTGACCTTCTTCGCCTCGGCCTCCACGCGCTTGTTGCCCCACCCCGTCAACCGCGACGGATCGGCACACAGCTCTTCATCGAGTTGGAGGCGATGCTGCACCGACAGGCAGGCGGATTCCCGCACGATCAGGGTGGCCCGCCATTCCGAGAGCGCCCCGCACGCCAGCGCGGCCAACGTGTAGGGCATCTCCTCGACCAGGGCCTGGGCGAACCCGAGATGGCGGCCCCCGCACACCGGGGCATCACGGCGGGCCAGCGCGATCTCGGAGGCCAACCCTTTACCGCGCCGATCGGCGCGGATCCCGGCGGCGTCCTCGGCGGCGCGGCGTTTGGCCGCCCACAACGCGGTCGCGCGGGCCTGGGCGGCGGCCGCGGCCGATTTCAGTGCTTCACACCGCTCGACCACCGCCCGCAACTCGGCCTGCGACGCCCCCTCATCAACATCGAAATCGACATCGAACACACTTTCGAACATAAACCCGACGCTACCCTGCACCTCTGACAACCCCGCCCCACCAGCCGGAAGATCTGACCGCAAGGCAGGCGGGGAGACAAGCCATCGTCACCCGATCCGCGAAGAGCTGATCGACGAAGTCAGAGCCGCCGCATCACGATCAGGTTGTCCTGGAGCAGTCCTTGCTGACCGTCCGGCCCGACGGCCTCACGCTCCACCGTGCCGATCCGGACCTGATCCCACTTCCCTTCTCCGAGGTCGATCGACGCCAGCACCTCGTCGACGGTCGGGAAGACATGGTCGCGCACGTGTACCGCCCAGGGCGGCGCCGCCGCATGATCGACGACCACCAGCAGGCCACCGGGCGCCACCGCCCGCGCGGCCGCGGCGAAAATGCGCTCCCGGTCCAGATGCACCATCGACTGCAGGAACTGCGCCGACACCAGGTCGAACGCGCCGTCGGGGAATGTCTCGGACAGGTTCATCTGCACCAGCCGCACCCGGTCCGTCAACCCGCGTGCCGCCACCTCGGCGGCGGCACGTTCCAGCGCAGTCTCGGAGATATCGACACCGACGACGTGCCAGCCCTGCTCGGCCAGCCACACCGTGTCACCCCCCTCCCCGCAACCGAGATCCAGTGCCCGGCCTGGCTTTTCCAGTTGGGATGTTTCGGCGAGCCACCGGTTCACCCGCCCGCTCCAGATTCGGTCCCTCTCGGCGTACCGGTCCTCCCAATGCTGTTTGACCTCAGATGCCATCATCACTCCTCCAGAAAACTCGCCACTATTGATGCTGCCGCCGCAGACCCGGCCGCCACCGCGGCCGCCACCTGCGGCATCTGCGCGCACACGTCGCCCGCCGCAAACACGCCGGACACCGACGTTCGGAACATTCCGTCCACCTCGATCGCCTCCACCGAAACCGGGCCCGGCGCAGCGAATCTCACGCCCAACTCAGCCGCGAGTGCCGAGCGCTGGTGCAGCGTCGCGGCCACCAGCAACCCACGCCGGGCCAGGCTGGTTCCGTCCGCGAACACCACACACTCCAATTCGCCGTCCCGCGAAACCAGTTCGGCGACCGGCTGCTCTTCGGCCACCACTCCGGCTTCGGCCAACCGCGACCGGTGCGTGTCGGTGAGATCCTGGCTCAGCAGAACGACGTCCTCGCTCCAACCGCGCAGCAGCATCGCCATGTGCACTCCGCGATCGCCGTCGGCCAGCACCGCCAGCGGCGAATCGCGAACCTCCCAGCCGTGGCAGAACGGACAGTGGAACACCGACCTCCCCCACAACTCCGCCAGTCCCGGGACCGCCGGCGACTCGTAGCGCATTCCCGTCGCGAGAAGCACCCGTCTGGCCCGCACCGTGTTGCCCTCGGCCAGGACCAAGGTGAATTCGCGGTCGGCGACGGCGTTGACCACCTGCCCGTCGAGCACCCGCACGCTGGGATAGGCAGCCAGCTCTCGACGTCCCCGCGCGTAGAGCTCCGAAGGAGGCACACCGTCAAAGCCCAGCAGGCCGCCGATCCCGTGAGCGGCGAGATTGCTCTGCGCACCGGCGTCGACGACGAGCGTGTGCCGCCGCGCCCGGCCGAGTACCAGCGCGGCACTCAGCCCGGCAGCGCCGCCACCGACGATCACGCAGTCCCACAACTTGTCCATGAGACGACCTTGCACCGCCGCGCCATCGGATGCCAAGCTGATTTGCCATGAAGGCAAACGACGAGAGCGTGGACGTCCGGGTGCGGCGACGCCTGCGAGACCTGCGCATGCAGCGCGGCATGACGCTCGAGGATGTGGCCACCAAGTCCAGTATCGACGTCTCCACCTTGAGCCGGCTGGAATCCGGAAAGCGCCGGCTGGCACTGGATCATCTGCCCCGCCTGGCGGCTGCCCTGTCGGTCAGCACCGACGAACTGCTTCGCGCCCCCGACGTCGAGGATCCGCGGGTGCACGGGCGCTCACACACGCACAACCAGATCACGTTCTGGCCGTTGACCGGTCAGGGACCGGCGGGAGGTCTGCACGCCTACAAGATCCGGGTCAGCGCCCGAAGGCGCACTCCCCCGGCCGAGCTACCGGTCCACGAAGGTCACGACTGGATGTACGTGCTGTCCGGCCAACTTCGCCTGCTGCTGGGAGACCGCGACTTCACGATCAAACCCGGTGAGGCCGTGGAGTTCTCGACCTGGACCCCGCACTGGTTCGGTGTCGTCAACGGACCGGTGGAGGCCATCGCGCTGTTCGGCCTGCACGGTGAACGCGTGCACGTGCACGGCGATCACAGGTAGGCGGTCTGGTTGACCAGACGCACCGAGGCGGCGCCGTCAGGGTAGAACTCCGCGATCGACAGCGACGCCAGGTCCAGATGCAATCGGTACAGGATCGCCGGCCCCGCGTCGAGGGCCATCCGCAGCAGCGTCTTGATGGGCGTCACGTGGGACACCAGAAGCAGGGTCTTGCCCGGGTGCTCGGCGATCAGCCGCTGTCGCGCCCTCGACACCCGCGTCGCGACGTCGTCGAAACTCTCACCACCGGGTGGAGGCACGGAGGTGTCACGCAGCCAGCGCCGGTGCAGCTCGGGGTCCCGTTCGGAGGCTTGCAGGAACGTCAGCCCTTCCCAGGCACCGAAATCCGTCTCGATCAGGTCGTCGTCGACCTGGACGTCCAGCCCGAGCGCCTTGGCCGCGGCGGTCGCGGTGTCGTGGGCGCGCTGCAGCGGAGACGAGACGACGACGTCGACACCGCCCTTGCCGGCGAGGTACCGGGCTGCCGCGTCGGCCTGCTGGACGCCCAGTTCGGTCAGCTCGGGATTGCCGCGGCCCGAGTAACGACGTTCCACGGACAACGCCGTCTGCCCGTGCCGCAACATCAGCAGCTTGGTCGGCGCACCCTTGGCTCCGGTCCAGCCTGCCGGGTTGGTGACTACTTCCGTTGTCGCCGTGGATGTCTCCCTGCGTGATGCCGCGTCCATCGCCTCGTTGGCGAGCCGGTCGGCGTGGCTGTTCTCGGCGCGGGGAATCCAGGTGAAGGTGATGCGTTCGAACCTGCGCGCGAGGTCGCCGGCCTGACGGTGCAGCGGCGCCAGGTCGGGGTGTTTGACCCGCCAGCGGCCCGACATCTGCTCCACCACCAGTTTGGAGTCCATGAAGACCTCCGCCTCGGTGCCACCCGCTTCCGCGGCGGCTTCGAGGCCTGCGATCAGACCCCGGTATTCGGCGACGTTGTTGGTCGCGGTGCCGATCGGTGCGGCCACCTCGGCGAGCACCGCATCGTCGTCCACCGACCGGACCACTGCACCGTAACCGGCCGGCCCGGGGTTACCGCGCGACCCGCCGTCGGCCTCAACAATCACTTTCATGGACGAGAAGCCTTGACCCGCAACAGGATCGCCGAGCACTCAGGGCACCGCAGCACGTCGTCGTCGGCGGCCGCGGCGATCCGCGCCGATTCGCCCTTGTCGATCTCGATCCGGCAGGCTCCGCAGCGACGGCCTTGCAGCACACCGGCGCCCACGCCGCCGCGCGCACGTTGGCGTTCGTAGAGCGTGACGAGCTCGTCGTCGATCGCGGCGACCAGTTCCGCACGCCTGGCCGCCGCCCGCCCCTCGCCCTCGGTCAGCTCGGCGCGGGCAACGTCACATGCGCGTTGCGCGTCGTCCAGCGCGGTCTGCAGTTCGTCGACGGTGGCCGACTCGCGGGCCTGGTCGGCCGCGAGATCCTCGCGTCGCTGCATGACCTCCAACTGGGAATCCTCGAGGCTGGCCTGACGCCGCTGCAGGGTTTCCAGCTCGTGCTGCAGGTCGGCGAGCTGCTTGGGGTCGACGGTCCCGCCGTCCAACAGCGCGCGGTCGCGGTCTTCGCGCTGACGCACGCCGTCGATCTCGGTGTCGAACTTGGCGATCTGTGCGTCCAGGTCGGCCAGCGCGATCTGCAACGCGGCGAGGCGGTCGTTGGCCGCACGGTGCGCGGCCTGCGCCTCCTCCACCGCCTTCTGCTCGGGCAGGTTCTTGGCGCGGTGCCCGAGCCGGCCCAGCTCGGCGTCGAGCTCGGCCAGCTCGGCGAGCAACTGCTGTTGTGCCACTGAGGCTTTCACGTCAACATCCCTCGACATTCCATGGATCGGTACGCACGTCGGACACCGTGACAGGCAGCGACGAGCCGAAGTGGGTGCGCAGCAGGGCCGCGGCTTGATGGCACCACGGGAACTCGGTGGCCCAGTGGGCGGCGTCGATCAGCGCGACGTCCGAGGCGCGGCGGTGTTCGTCGGCCGGGTGGTGGCGCAGATCGGCGGTGACGTAGGCCTGCACCCCCGCGGCCGCCACCTCGGCCAGCAGCGAGTCTCCCGCCCCGCCGCAGACCGCGACGCGGGACACGACCGCGTCGGGATCACCGGAGGCGCGCACCCCCCAGGATGTGCTCGGCAGCGCGGCGCGGACCCGGGACACGAACGCCGACAAGGGTTCCGGTTCCGCAAGGATCCCGATACGCCCTAACCCGACGTCGCCGGGCGGGTTCTGCAACGCCACGATGTCGTACGCCGGTTCCTCGTAGGGATGTGCGGCGCGCAACCCGGCGAGCACCGCGCCCCGTCGGGCGGCCGGGGCCACCATCTCGACGCGGTCCTCGGCGACGTGCTCGACGGTGCCGACCGTCCCGATCGCCGGTACGGCGCCGTCGCCCGGCAGGAACTGGCCCGTGCCCGCCACACTCCAGCTGCACTGCGAGTAGTCGCCGATCTGCCCGGCGCCTGCGGCGAACATCGCCGAACGCACCGCCTCGGCGTTCTCGACCGGCACGAACACCACCCACTTATCGAGCGCAGGCCCGGACGGCACCGGCGACAGGACGTCGCAAACCTCGAGACCCAAGGTGTCGGCCAGGGCGTCCGACACCCCGGGCGACGCGCTGTCGGCGTTGGTGTGCGCGGTGAACAGCGAGCGGCGGGTGCGGATCAGCGAGTGGACCAGCGCGCCCTTCGTCGTGTCCACCGCCACCGAATCCACTCCCCGCAGCAGCAGCGGATGGTGGGCCAGCAGCAGGCCGCCCTCGGGCACCTGCGCCACCACCGCGGCGGTGGCGTCCACGGCCACGGTGACCGATTCCACCGGCTCGGCCGGGTCTCCGCAAACAAGCCCGACGGAATCCCAGCTCTGCGCCAGACGGGCAGGATAGGCCGCTTCGAGCACGTCGATGACGTCGACCAACCGGACACTTGCCACATCACGACACTAGTGCGCGCGAAGCCACTCCGAACCGAGCGGCACCCCCGGCGCGGGCTCAGGGACAATGGACGCGTGACTGACATGCTGGACAGCACCCGCCGCGTCGCCCCCGTCGGGCGCGGCGACCTGGTGATCTTCGACCTCGACGGCACCCTGACCGATTCCGCCGAGGGCATCGTCGCCAGCTTCCGTCACGCCCTGCACTCCGTCGGCGCCACCGTCCCCGACGGTGACCTGGTCAGCCGGATCGTGGGGCCGCCCATGCACGTCACACTGAGTCAGATGGGCCTCGGTGAGCGCGCCGACGCCGCGATCGCCGCGTATCGCGCTGACTACGTCAGCCGCGGCTGGTCGATGAATCGGCCGTTCGAGGGCATCCCGGCGTTGCTGTCGGATCTGGGTACCGCAGGCGTGCGGATGGCGGTGGCGACGTCGAAGGCCGAACCGACGGCTCAGCGGATCCTCGCCCACTTCGGCCTCGACGTCTGCTTCGAGGTCATCGCCGGCGCCAGCCCCGACGGCACCCGGGCCGTCAAGTCCGACGTCGTCGCGCGCGCCCTGGAGCAACTGGCGCCGGTCCCGGACCGGGTGGTGATGATCGGCGACCGCTTCCACGACGTCGAGGGCGCCGCGGTCCACGGCATCGGCACCATCGTGGTCGGCTGGGGCTACGGCCACCGTGACTTCACCGACGGCGACGGTGGCGCGCTGGCGCACGTCACCGATGTGGACGACCTGCGTGAGGTGCTCGGTGTCTGAGGTGCTGCACGTGACGTTCATCTGCTCGGGCAACATCTGCCGCAGCCCGATGGCCGAGAAGATGTTCGCCCGCCAGCTCGATCAACGCGGGCTGGCCGGTGTCGTCCGGGTCAGCAGCGCGGGCACCGGCCACTGGCACGAGGGGGAGCCGGCCGACCGTCGCGCCGGGCATGTGCTCCGCGCGCACGGCTACCCGTCGGCGCACCGCGCCGCCCAGGTCACCGACGACCACCTCTCGGCCGACCTCATCGTGGCGCTCGGCCGCAATCATCTGCGGATGCTGCAGCACATGGGGGTGCCGGCCGAACGGCTGCGCCTGCTGCGCTCCTTCGACTCGAGGTCGGGGGCGCATGTCCTCGACGTCGAGGATCCGTACTACGGCACCCAGGACGACTTCGAGGACGTCTTGACGGTGATCGACGCGGCGCTGCCGGGCCTGCACCGCTGGGTGGACGAGCAGCTGGCCGGACGGGAACGGGTGGGCTGACGATGCGACGGTGGGCCTTTCTGCTCCGACCACAATGGCTGGCGCTGTTCGTGGTCGTCCTGGCGTTCGCCTACCTGTGCTTCACCGTGCTTGCGCCGTGGCAGCTGGGCAAGAACACCAAGACCTCCCGGGAGAACGACCAGATCTCCCGCTCCCTGACCGCCGAGCCGGTTCCGGTGACCAGCGCGCTGCCGCAGCAGGATTCGGCGGCCCCGGACGAACAGTGGCAGCAGGTCACCGCGACGGGCCGGTACCTGCCCGAATCCGAGGTGCTGGCGCGGCTGCGGCTGATCGACGGCGACCCCGCGTTCGAGGTGCTGGTGCCGTTCGCCGTGGACGGCGGGCCGACCGTGCTGGTCGACCGCGGATACGTGCGCCCGATCGAGGGATCGAAGGTGCCGGAGTTCGATGCGCCGCCGACGGGGACGGTGACGATCACCGCGCGGCTGCGTGACTCCGAGGGCGTGGCCAGGGACAAGACGCCGTTCGAGGCCGACGGCGTGAGGCAGGTGTACTCGATCAACATCGAGCAGATCTCGGCTCTGACCGGTGTGCCGCTGGCCGGTTCGTATCTGCAGCTGGTGGACAACCAGCCCGGCGGGCTCGGGGTGATCCCGCTGCCGCACCTCGACGCGGGACCGTTCCTGTCCTACGGCATCCAGTGGATCGCGTTCGGCATCATCGCCCCGATCGGCGTCGGGTATTTCGTGTACTCGGAGATCCAGGTGCGCCGCCGCGAGAAGGCGCAGGCCGACGCCGAATCCGAGCTCACGGATGACGAGGCCGCACCGGTCACCACCGAGCAGAAACTCGCCGACCGCTACGGCAAGCGACGCTGACCGCCGCTGCCGCGGCGACCAGCTGAACCGCGCGGGACAACCGGACCGCCCGCGACAGATCGTCGACGGCCGGGACGCGCCCGTCCCCCAGCGTGGGCCGGATCTCCAGCTCGTGCGCGTACTGCGTCGGCCCACCGAGCCGTACCCCGAGCGCGCCGGCGAACGCCGCCTCGGCCACCCCGGCGTTCGGACTCGGATGTCGGCCTGCGTCGCGTCGCCAAGCCCGCCACGCCCCGACCGGTGAACCTCCGACCGCGGGCGCGCACAACACCACCAGCAGCCCCGTCACCCGCGCCGGGACCAGGTTCACCAGGTCGTCGAATCGTGCTGCAGCCCAACCGAACCGGGCATACCGCGACGATCTGCTGCCGATCATCGCGTCGAGCGTGTTGGTGGCGCGGTACACCAGCACCCCGGGGGTCCCGCCCAGCGCCGCCCACACCAGCGGGCCGATCTGCGCGTCGGAGGTGTTCTCCGCGATCGACTCCAGCGCGGCCCGGGTGAGCCCCGCCGCGTCGAGCACCAAAGGGTCGCGCCCGCACAGCGACGGCAACAACCGCCGCGCGCCGTCGATGTCGCCGGCGCCGAGCAACTCCGCCATGCGCTCACCGGTGCGGCTCAGCGTGGTCCCGCCCGCGGCGGTGAACGTCGCCGCCGCCACGCACACGGCCTCGGTCCACCGGCTGCGCCGCCGGGCGGCCCGCTCCAGCACGAGCCCCGCGGCGCCGACCGCCCCGAGCAGCGCCGCGGTGTGCGCCACCCCGGCGCGGCGGTCGTCGGCATAGGTGCGCCGCTCCAAAGCCGCTGCCCCGCTGCCGAACAACGCCACCGGATGCCCGCGGCGCGGATCACCGAAGCACAGGTCCGACACCACACCGACAGCCATGCCCAAGCCACGCGCGAACATCCGCGCAGCGTCTCACAGCCGGAAACAGGCAGTCCCCCCGAGGTCGGGGTGACACACTGTGCCGATGGCTGATGTGATCTTGACCGCAAAGACCATCATCACGATGGACGACGCCGTTGCGCGGGCGGAGGCGGTCGCGGTGTCCGGCGACAGGATCGTGGCGGTGGGCAGCATCGAGGACTGCCGCGCCGCGCTGCCGGGCGCCGAGGTGGTCGACACCGGGGCCGCCGCGTTGGCCCCGGGATTTGTTGAGCCGCATGGCCATCCATTGATCAGCGGGGTCGCCACCCAGGCGCCGGCCAGGTCGATCGCCCCGTGGGACTGCCCGACCTGGGCCGACGTCCAGGCGGTGTTCGCCGACGCGCTTGCCACCAGCGAGCCCGGCACCCCGCTGTGGTTCGCCGGCTACGACGCGCTGCTGCACGGCCACCCGGCACCCAAAGCCGACGAACTCGACCGGATCTTCGGGGACCGCGTCACCGTCGTCACCGACAACTCCGGGCACGGCGCGTACTTCAACTCGGCGCTGATCCGCAACAACGGCTGGGACGCCAAGCCGCCCGCCGACCCGGTCGCCTCCCACTTCGGACGCAACCCGGACGGATCGCTGAACGGCCAGGGCTTCGAGTTGCCGGTGGTCACCGCCGTCACCATGCCGCTGATGGCACAGATGGGCGACCCGCTGGTCTCGGCCGCGCACTATTACGCGCTGATGGCGCGGGGCGGCTACACCTCGACCTCGGACATGACCTACGACCCGAAGTTCGCCGCCGGCTACGAGGCGCTGGCCGCCGCACCGTCGTGTCCGCTGCGGGTCAGCATGTGGGAGATGTCGGTCACCGACACCTATTCCGAGCCAACCACTTTCGCGGCGGGTGAGGAATGGCTCACCAAGGCAGGTGTCAAACTGTGGACCGACGGCTCGCCGTGGGTGGGCAACATCGCAATCTCGTTCCCGTACCTCGACACCGAGGCAACCCGCACCGCAGGCATCGATCCGGCCACCGCGGGCGGCGCGGATTCGATGAACTACAGCCGCCAACAGCTCGACGCGATCCTGGACCGCGCCGCGCCCGCGGGTTGGCAGATGGCCTTCCACGCCAACGGCGATCTGGCCCTGGACTTGGCGCTGGACGCCTATGAGGACGCGCTGACCCGACACCGCCTGGTCGGCACCGACCACCGCTGGCGACTAGAGCACTGCGGTGCGGGAACCCGGACACATTTCAACCGGGCCGCCCGGCTCGGGGTACACGTGTCGCTGGCGCCGTTCCAGTACTACTACTGGGGCGAACTGCTCGACGGGGCGATGTTCGCCCCGGAGCATGGGGCGCGTTGGGCGGCGTTCGGCGACGCCGTCGCCTCCGGCGCCTGTGTGTCGCTGCACAACGACGGTTCGGTGTCGCCGCCCGAGCCACTGACCAACATCGCCACCGCGGTGACCCGCCGTACCCGCAAGGGCACCGTGCACCGCCCCGATCAGGCGATCACGCTGGACCAGGCCTGGCGTGCGCAGACCGTCGACGCCGCCCGTACTCTGCACCGCGACCAGCTGGTGGGATCGATCACGGCGGGCAAGCTGGCCGACTTCGTCGAACTGACCGCCGACCCGTGGACGGTCGCACCCGACGCGCTGATCGACACCGTGCGGGTGGCCGGAACCTGGCTGAGCGGCCGCCGGATCGATCTGGACGAGTTCCTTGCCGCGGTGGCCGGCGCCGACAACACCGAACATGCGCACCTGGCCGTGCGCGACACCAAAGCGTGCTGCTGAAAGAAATTCGTCAGATTGCCGCAGCCGTCCGCACGGGTAACGTTCTGCCATGTTCGAGAAGATCACCTCCACCGCAGTCCAGGTTGCCGAAGGCCTCGGGGCCCTCGTCGGCGTCCGCGCCGGCACCGAGGAGCCGATGTACGTGCAGGAGGCGACCGTAGCGAGCATCGAGGTACGCCGGTACGGGCCCCGCATCGCGGCGCAGACCACCGTCACCGGTGACGAGGAGATGGCCCGCAACGCCGGGTTCCGCCGGCTGGCCGGCTACATTTTCGGTGGCAACCACCGCAAGACCTCGATCGCGATGACCGCGCCGGTCGCCCAGCAGAACGAGAAGATCGCGATGACGGCGCCGGTCGCGCAGTCCCGTGACGCCGGCGGCCAGTCGGTGATCCGGTTCTTCATGCCGTCGAAGTGGTCGATGGAGCTTCTCCCGGAACCCGACGACGAACGGGTGGAACTGGTCGAGGTGCCGAGCGAGACGTACGCGGTCCTGCGCTTCGCCGGCGACCGCAGCCCGCAGGCCGTCGCGGCCAAAAGCGAAGAACTTCTCAAAGGCCTGCAGGGCAGCGGGTTCACGCCCCAGGGCGAGCCGATGGCCTGGTTCTACGACCCGCCGTGGACTCTGCCGTTGCGCCGCCGCAACGAGGTGGTGGTCTCCGTCAGCGGCGCCGGCTATCCGGGCCGGTGATCGGCACACAGATCGTGTGGTGGGCGCGGACGGTATCGAACCGCCGACCGCTGGTGTGTAAATGCCCGAACACGTGTTCTATGCGTATCGTCCTGTATGCCGCTGTGGAGGTATGTGCAGTTCAGAGGGTGCGAAATGTCCAACCTGTACATCTGCATACACGACCATTCATCCGCGTCTTGGCGAGCTCTTGGCGAGACGGGGGTTAGATCGAACATGTTTGCCCAGACACGCCGACCAGCTCGACACGCAGAGTGACCAAGTCGACCTAGCATCGACAGTTGTCGCTGTAATCGCGGCACGGGGATAGGACGGCGCGCTCAGTGTGCGGCGCAGGTAAAGGGGCTGGGACACAGTGGCTGCTTGGGGAGACAGGCGCATCGCCCTGTACACGTTGCGGGTGGAGCTCGACAAGCGCGTCTTCCGCACCGACGACAGCGCCCGCGAACCGTTCGTCGCGAACTTCAACGGGGCCGGGGCTGACCTGCTCACCACCATCAGCTCGTTCGTCGAAGCACTACCGAAGGACGACCACGTCGAACGCGACATGCGACACTTCGGCCAACCGCGGGACGTCCGCCGCAGTGGGCGCACAATCAGTTGGGAGATGGACGGCGGCGAGTCAGGACGCACATCGTGGATCAAGATCCGCAAGGACGCCGATCAGCAGCAGCGGGAACGGTCCGGCATCGAGTGGGCCGAGTTCTGGGTTTACGCAGTCGTGCCGAAAGACTCCAATCAGGGATGGCTGCTCGTCGAAAAGGACGGCAGGCACACACTGCCTACAGCTTGGCGCGATGAGCTGATCAGGAAATTCGCTGAGACACACCACGGTTACCGACTGCGAATCGGCACCGTCCGCGAAGCGTCCTTGTGGAGCCAGGTGGAGAACGCCCTCGACGACAACCGCCTGATCGGGTTCGAAGTCGCAATGCGTTCCGGTGATACGACACCGGCAGGTGCCGCCGGGTTCGAACGCGGCATGGAGAAGTACTCGCGGCAGATCTGGAGAACTGCCGGTGATCCGCTGCCCGGCCGGCGGTTGCGGATCTTCCGCCGCCAGTTCACTCGCAACGTGACCAGTGACGGGCTGCGCGAGGTCGAGGCGCCGATCGAGACCGACGATCTCGCCGACGACCGCTTCCGCATTCGCCTCCGCGACGACGTCGCCGAGATCAAGGCGACCGTACTCAATCACGATGGCAAGCCCAAGACCGTCGTGTTCGAGGGGCTGGACCCCCAGCAGACAGTCGTGATGGAGGGCACCTCGGACGGACATCCTGATCAGGGCCGATTCGTCTCGGAATGTCGGAGCACGGTGGCAGACTTGGCCCAATCAGGGGGTGTAGCCCTCCCGCCGGGGTGGGATACTGGATCATGGGAACATCCAGCGGATGCACCCCAGATGGAGGTCAGAGCTGATGAATCTCCACAGGGTGGTGAACAGGCTGAACAGTCGAGCTGACCGCGTTCTCGCGGATGCCCGATACAGTGTCGGCCGTCCGGTAGACGGACAGCTGACGTGGTTCCGCGTGGTCGTGGCCTACGTGGTTCCTACGGGCGTGTTCATCATCGTCCTGTTGGCGCACCCGACCATCGTCATCGGAACCTTTCTGTCAGGCGCCGCGGTGTTCTCCGGCGTCCTACTGGCACTGTGCACGCTGAGCTTCAACAGAGTGAAGGACGTTGCCGGCGACAAGAGCGACGGTGTTTGGCAAGGCGCCGACCCGATGCGCGCTGCTTACCGCTTCGCACGCAACACCCTCTCGGCTGCCTACGTTTCAGTGTGCGTGACGGGCTTGCTGGTCGCGCAGATCTTCATCACAACCGGGTGGCCCGCCCGCGTAATGCTTGCTCTCGCGATCGCTCTCGCCGCCCACCTCGGCGTACGAGTGTGGTTCCTACTCGGTGGAATACGCAATCAGGTCGAGTCTCTTGCCGGTCAACGGTCGGCCGAACGTCCGCGCCTTCGCAACGCTTCGTAATCAATCCCTCGACTACACCGCCGCGCTGGCCTTGGCGGGGCGCAGTGTGCCGCCGGCCCGGATCGCGGCGAGCTGGGAGCTGCCCGGCCCTCCACCATCGGTGACGCCCAGCGCGGCGAGCACGTCGTTGTGGTCGATCTCGTGGCCGCGCATCATCTTCGCGGCCAGGGCGCCGATGGGGCGCCAGCAGCGGCGCACGACCGGCAGCACCGCCGCGAGCTGTTCGTCGGAGGTCGTGTAGCTGTGCAGAGATGCTAAGCGCAGTTCTTCGCGGTCGCCTGCGCCGAGGTGACGTTCGATCTGGCGCACCGTCACGCGGTCGGTGTGGTGAAAAGTTGCCGCTGCGGCCGGCCCCGCGGCGGCGACCAGCGCGCGGTGGTACCGGGTGCGGTCGTGGGCAAAGCTGTCCGCGGTAAAGGTGCATTCGCCGTCCTGCCCGTCGTCGGTGAGCGTCGCTCGTTCGACGGTGGCGCCGTTGAGGACGCCGACGACGGCGTGGGCGGCCTCGTGGACGCACAGCCCCAGACGTTCCCGGTCGGCGGGCGCCAGGCGGCCCAGCTTGTCGGTCATGCTCATCGCCTACTCCTGGTGCTCGTCGTGGGTGTGAGCGCACAGCGCCCCGGTCGACGTGGTGGCGGTGCGGTCCACGGCCTGTCCACCGCCACCACGACGCCGGTTCCCGCCGTGATGTGGGAGAGGCTGCGACGGCCTCGTTCGTGTCGCAGCCCCTCCCGCACGACGGCGGTCACGGGGTGATCACCGCCGCGCCGATGACGGCCTCGTAGCCGACCACGACCGAGCGTTCGGCGACGGCCAGGAACTGGTCCCTCCACGGATCGAGCGCTTCCCGTACCGCGATCTCGTCGCGCCACCCGTAGGTCGGGCCAGTGCCGATGAGCCGCTCGCCCAACGGTGTCGCGTACCCGGCGCCGAACACCCATCGGTGACCGGCCGGGGTGCGCAGGACGCCCGTGGTGTCGCGGACGACCAGGCGCAGACGCTCGGCCAGACTCAGGAATCCGACGCGGGCGTGCACGAGCCCGACCGTGCCGCTGGTCGCGAACGCCTGCTCGAGGTGCCCCACCGCCGCGACGAGATCGGCGGTTGACGTCGGACTCGGGGCGTCGGCGAGCAGCCGCGCGGTGAACTCGGTCTCGACGGCCAGCGGTTCCTTGAGCGCGAACGTCTGCTGGGCGCGCTCGACGGCCTGAGCGCGGTCGAACGCCGAGAGGTTGCCGCATTCCTGCAGCCGGTCGGACGCCCAGACCGTCATGGCGGTGAACGGGTCCGGGTCGTCGTCGGTGACCGCCGGGCCTGTCTTGACGTCGTCGGCGTCCAGGTCGTCAGGATCGACACACCACGGCGCGCCCCAGACCCCGAACGCGGACGTGGGGCCGTGGGTCTGGCGCCGGAACTGGACACCGGCGGGCAACCACCGCCGCGCCTGCTCGGGTGCCGCTGTCTCGATCCATGTCGTGGCGGCGTCCAGACCCAGCGGGTGCGTCGGCGCGACAACCGGCGGGGTGAACTCGATGGGGCGCAGTGCGGTGGTCATCGTTGTCTAGACCTCGATTCCGAGCTTGCGGAGTTCGGCGCGTTTGGCCTGCTCCGGGGTCAGTGACGCCGGTCCGCGACGCTGTGCGGCCCGTTCGGCTTTGTCGATGCGGATCTCCAGTTGCCGTGCGGCAGTGTCGACGTGGCGCAAGAGGTCACACAGCCTCTCGCTCCGCGACGCCGACGCGCGCAGGTTGGGGTCTCCGGGTGGCCGCGACCGTGCCAGCAGGTCGGCCAGCGGGCCGGTGTGGGGCTGGGCCAGCTCGATCAGCGCGGTGGCCCAGCTTCCCGACGCGAGCTCGTCGGTGCCGACCTTCGGGGCCAGCGGTCGGGGTGCGAGGTCGGTCAGGTGTCGCACCGCCTGCTTGCGTCCTGCCGAGTCCAGGTGGGCGCCTTCTCGCTGGACCCGCTCTGTCGCGGAGATCTCGGCCAGCCAGCCCACGATCGTGGAGATCAACTCACCGTGCACGGCATCGACCAGATCACGCACGAGAGGCGCAAACATGTGCGGCGGGTTGCTCTGGCATGCGGCCCGCGCGGCCAAGGGCTGGCAGATGTCGCTGATCTCCGCGGCGAGGTCGAACTTGCCGGTGTAGACGACCGACAGTCCCGTCCGGCGCCGGGTGCGCAGCTCAGCCTGAGTGAGAGCCTGCGGTCGCATCATCGTGCGCGTGCTCATCGACTCACCGCCTCGCGCAGTTGGGCCACGAGCCGATCCACGCCGCCGGGGGCGATGTTGCCCGCCTCCCGTTCGATCACCCGGCGGCAGCGCCAGAAGCTCAGCGCTTCCCTGCAGGCGATCACGTCGGGGTCGTCGTTGGTGCGCCCGCGGCTCAGGAACGCCGCCAATCGGGCTGACCACTGGCTCGGCGTGAGCGCGGCCGGATCGCTGAGAACAGTTGCTGTGTCGTGCATGTGCTCCAGTAGACCAGAGCCTGGTGCACCGTGGCTGCCACGCTCGACAGCACGGCGAGTCTTGACTACCGTCCCCGAAGGCGTTGTCAGGCAATCGAATTGACCGTTCCGGACGGTGCGGTCAAGGATTCCAGAGTCCCATTCTGCAGAAATTTTGGGCACGGTCTCCCCCCTGTACCTGGTAGCTGCGGCACCTGGGAGTAGGACGGTATTTTCAGGGCTATGCGTAAAGCAATCGGTCGAATCCTATTCGCCAGCATCATGATTGGCGCTTCTCTCGTCGCGTCATCCGCGCCGCACACTGACGCCGGCACCGTTTGCGGTAGCGCATGCGCGGCCGTGTGGGCACCCGGCACCGGCCCGGCCGCTGACGCCGCGGATGACGCGCTCTATCTGTCCGGCATCGAGTACCAGTAACCACCCAACCGGCCACCGCCCCCGCCACGAGAGGACTACCCACCATGACCGCCACCGTGTATCACGTCTGCGATACCTGCGCCCAAGCCATCGTCAACGATGACTACTCCGCATTCGAGCTGCACCAAGATCCCGATGCCGATTACGTGCGCGTGACCGCGTTCGTCGAGCTGGTCGGCTACCTCTGCGAGGCCGGCCGCGTCAGCAAGGCCGGTTACTGGGAGTGCGAGGCCTGCGGCCAGGTGTGCATCGGCTCCGCCTACGCGCTGGAGACCGTGGCATGACCGGCTCGCGTCGCCGCACCGCACCGGCCGGAACCGTGGTCGCCTACATCCGCGTGAGCACCGACGAGCAAGCCACCAGCGGCGCCGGGCTCGATGCCCAGCGCGCCGCCATCACTGCCGAGGCCGACCGCCGCGGGTGGACCATCGTGGCCTGGCACGCCGATGAGGGGATCTCTGGCGGCAAGGGCATCGAGCACCGCCCCGGTCTGGCCGGCGCCGTCGCCGCCGTCGAGCTGGGCGACGCCGCGGGCCTGCTCGCCGCCAAGCTGGACCGGATCTCCCGCTCGGTGCTCGACACCGCGAAGCTCATGGAGCGCGCCCGCCGGGGCGGGTGGGAGCTGGTCACCTGCGATTTGGCCATCGACACCAGCACCCCGGCCGGTGAGGCCACCGCCTCGATGATGGCCGTGTTCTCCCAGCTGGAGCGGCGCCTGATCTCTCAGCGCACCCGGGAGGCTCTGGCCGTCAAGCGCGCCCAGGGCGTGCGGCTCGGCCGCCCGTCGAAGCTGCCCACCGAGATTGTCGAGCGCATCCTCGCCGACCGCCGTGCTGGGCTCTCGCTGGCCAAGATCGCGGCCGCGCTCAACAGTGACGCCGTACCCACTGCCCAGGGCGGCAAGTGCTGGTACCCGGCCACCGTCAAGGCCGTGATCGCCGGCCAGGACGCCGCGCGCATTCGCGCCGGGGCGTCGGCCTGACGCCTGATCTGGCTCCAGTCCTGCACCTTGAACTCTGAATAGTGGACCACCTACCGCAAGATCAGCACCGGGCTTGCGCACAGGCAGGTTTCACCTGCGACGGGAGCCGACCGCGCGCACCATCTTGCGCAACGCCGGTCCCGTCACGACGTCGTGGTCAGAGCCCGCGCCGGGTGGTCCGTTGGTACCCCATCGGGTCGTATCCGCCGCCGCTGATGCGCCGGGTCAACCGGGCGTTGATCGGCGTCACCGTGCCCAGACCCGGCCGGATGCCGAGTCGCTGTTCGATGGGCGACCTCGTGTCCTGCCGCATCCGGCGGTCCATCGCAGCCGGGTTGGTGAACGTCACTCGGTCGGCCAGCGAGTGCACGAGCACGTCATGGGCGACCACCAGCGCGCTCACCTCGTCCGGGCAGTGCTGGCCCTGTTGCCACTGCACCGCGTGCTCCTCGAAGTCGGGCCAGTGGCCGACGACGCGACAGGTGCCCGTCTCCAACGCCTGCAACAGTCCGCTGGCCCGCGCGATAGCGTCGCCGCCTCCGCGCCCAGACCCCTTCGGCGGCCAGGACGAGACCTTTATCTGCCGAGTAGTCCTGGCACGTTTCAGTGCCTCGTTGACCACGCGCACGTAGGTCTCCCTGGCGCTGAATCCCTCGATAGCTATCTCGCTGGCGCCGGTCGCGATGGCGAGCTTGATTGCGGCGCTGGCCCATTGCTCGCTGGTCATCGGAGACGACTGGTCAGCCAGTAGTGCCACGGTGCCGTCCGAGGTGATCGACGCGGCGACCAGGCCGCAGCTATCGCCAGCCCCGGAGTCCGACGGGTCGACGCCGACGACCACCCGCACGGGGTGCTGCGGAGCGGTGGACAGACGCCAATCGTCGAGCCACGCGGCCTTGATCAGGCCGCCCGCTGGGGTCGTCGGACTGCCTTGGTATAGGGCATACCAGTTTCGTTCACCGGAGGTACGCCGCGCGGCGGCGAAGTGGTCAGCGGTGTAGCCCAACGCGCTCGTCATCACCGCCCCTGGCTCCCGGTCCAGCGCATCCACAATGCCCACCTCGGCCACGGCCGGGACGTTCGTGTACGTCCAGACGTCGGGCTCGGTCTCCCGCAGCTTGCCCGCGAGGTCTTCGACGTGCCAGCGGGTCTGCACCAGGCAGACACTGCCGCCGGGATGCACGCGCGGTGCGAGGGTCGCGCCGTACTCGTGCCAGATCCGGCGTCGATGTGCGGCGCTGTCGGCCTCGCTTGCGTTCTTCACCGGATCGTCAATCAGCATGAGGTCACAGCCCTGCCCGGTCAGACCTGAGCCGATGCCGGCCGCGATCACCTGCCCGGCGTGGCCGTCGATGCGGAACCGCGCCGTCGATGACTTGTCGGCGCTGATGCGGATACCAAGAAAATCGCTGTGCGCGTTGATGATCTGGCGCACCTCGCGGTTGAACGTCGTCGCCAGCTCGTCGGAATAGCTGACCAACATGATCTGCACGTCGGGGTCACGCATCAGCGCCCAGACCACCGTCCAGATTGACAGCAACCGGGACTTGCCCGAACGCGGTGCCACGGTCGCGATGTCGCGCTGATCGGGCGCTGTCACCGATCGCACGGCGATGTCCGATAACAGGCAGATCACCGGGACGATCACGAATTTCGGATCCAAACGCTTGGCCAGCTCGGCCGGCGACGACGGCCGACGTCGAGCACGTTGCGCCCCCAGCGCACGAGCGGCGACCAGCGCGCGCAGCTTCGGCGGTACCTGCGGCCCCTTCGACCGTCTGGTGCTCACGCCGCTGTCCGTCCTCGTCGGGGCGCGGGAAGCTCGACGGGCAGACACAGGTAGTCGCGCCCACCGATCCTGGTCGTGTGCACCTGGCCGGACTCCACGAGACGGACCAGCGAAAAGATCCGGGGCCAGAACCGGTCGTCGGGGAGCTGTGCGCGAATGTCGGCCCACCACCCGCAGCCGTCCGGTGTCGCTCGGAGCGCGTCGAGTATCGCCGCATCGAGCTCGGTTTCGGTCATCGTCGTGGTCATCTCAGAGCCTCCGGCATGGTCTCGCTGAGCCGCCCGGGCCACGGGCGTAACCGACTCGTGGGTACGATTTCGCTGCTCACACTCCCTAGCGTGTCAAAGGCCTAGGCAGCGACCGGGTGACATGTAACGCTGGGTTGCTGTCGGGCGATGTCCGTGGGGATGCCATTGGAGGGGGAACTCATGAAGGTCACACTTGCCGCCGTCGCGGCGGCAATGGCCGCGTCCGCAATCTGCGCAGCAGCGCCGGCAAACGCCTGGCCGACACCGCCGCCTCCGGGATGCGAACAGCGAACGATGATCTCTTACTGCGACGGCCCGATCCAGGCGGACGGGTCATGGCAGCGGTGCTTTGAGAACCAGCCGATGTGGACCAATGGTGTCGGGTTCGTCGGCGGGTCGAACTGCTACCAGACCGGCCCCGGTCCCGATCGCTACCCGTGGGCACCGCAGTACCACATCGGCGGATAGGCCAGGATCGCCGCTCGCTGACGATCCGGGGTCGGCCTAGGCCTCGGTGCCTTCGGGCGTCTCCGAGGCGTCCACGGCCCCCACAGCTTCTCGGCGTCGGATCACCGCCGCCCACTCGGACAGCTCGTCGGCCGACAGCGCACCGGCCGCTAATGCCTGCCTCGTGATGTCGACGTGCAACGGCCAGAGTGGATCGGCCGGCCCCGCCACGACACCGAACAGCGCGCGGCACTCGTCGGCCAGTTCCGACTCCAGCGTCGTCGGTTCGACGGTGCCGGCGGCGATGTCTTCGGCGATGCTCATCGCGGCGGTGATGCCGTCGCTCTTCGTCGTGCTGCTCATCCTGCGATCTCCTTGCGGGTGGGTATCTCGATGACTTCGGCGTCCACCACCGAGAGCAGACGATCGCGAGCCTCGGCGATGATGGCGCTCGCGTCCTGGCGCACGTTGACGTCGAGCTGAGAGCGGACCGGCGCATACGCACCGTGCAACTTGGCGTCCTCGCTGATGTTCTGCCGGATCTCTTTGGCGTAGGCGACGAGGCTGTCGCTATCGCCGCGCTGTTTCGCCGAGGCGAATTCCTCGAACAACACAGCGCGCACGATGCGCAGGCCCTCAGAGGCGGTGCGCCGTTGAGACTCCGCGGACGCGAGCGGGTTGCGCTTGCGCAGCCGTTCCACGGCCTGCTGAGCACCCTGGCGAGAGCGGTACCCCACCGCCGTCGCGATCTCGTCCCAGGTGCGACCCGACGCGCGTAGGCGACTGGCCTCCTCGACGCGGGCTCGGCTGTCCTGTCGGCTGGGCATGGTCAACATCGTGTCAACTGCATAGGCAGAGCTCGGAGCGGAGCGCGCCTTCTCGTGCACCACCAGAGGGCGCACAGCTCGCCCACTACCGGCCTGGAAGGTTTGCTGGCCGGGGGTAGGGACGTCCAGGGTAGGGACATGTCCCTACCCCCTCTCTGACGCAGACCGAGGAGTGCACCGTCTGCGACGGTAAGAACTCGATATGCCTCTGAACAGTAAGAATAAGAATAAAAATGGATCGTACGTATAGACGGTTGCGCAGCAGAGGGGGTAGGGACAATTGAATGTCCCTACGTCCCTACCCCGTTAGCCTTAGCCGGTGGACCCTGCGTCGTCGGTGACTTCGGCCAGGGCATAGATCCCTCCGTCGAGCACCACCCGTTCGTCGTCCACCAGCGCGTCACGCACCTGTTCCCATTCGTCACGGTCGTCACCGTGGCGCTTGGCGCGCTGCCAGATCCCGTCCTTGCCGGTCCACCGCGTCGGCCCGTGAGCGGTGAGGAATCGTACGATCCGGCCAGCGATGCGCTCCTCACGGCCGACGCGTGCCGCTCGCCGAGCATCATCGACAGCCACCTCTTGATCTGCCGCAGCTCTCATGCGCGCCTGTTTATTGCTTCTGTTCTCGGCCTTGGTCAGCGACTCGGCGTGCGCCTTGATGCGTGCTGAACGCTCGTACTCGATTTCGGCGAGGTCGTAGAACGCCCGCGGGATCGTGAACGGGTCGTCGACCGGCTCACCGAGACCGGAGCCAACACACAGCACCCACAGCCTCGCGGCCCGGCGACAGATGGACAGCTCGCGATGCCGGTCTGCGTCCGCCGCGACCATTCCGCGTGTGATGGCAACCGCTTTCGCGTCGAGTTCGGCTAACAGCTCGTCGCAGAGGGTGACGGGTCGGTCGAACCGGCTGAGATCTACCGTCAACCGTCCGGGATGACGCGGGCGCACGTCGGGCGCTCCAGGGTCGGGCATCCAATAGCAGTCCAGCCTCGGCACCGTGCCGAACCTGTGCTGGCGGTCGTTGAGGAGGTCACGCAACGTCGGCGTCTGCATACCGATGGACGCGCCGATCACGTACTGGCCTTCTGGCACGCGCCGTCGCGTCTCGGCATGAGCGTTGCCCTCTCCTAGGTCAGCCCCAGACCACGCCTTTCGGAAGTTCTCGCCGAATTTCGACCCGGATTTATCGACCAGCTCGGCTTTGACGCTCTCGCCCTCGTCCACGGTGAACAGCACATTGCTGCGCACCTGGACGTTGCGCTTCCGACTCGGCTTGAGTGGGTCGACGGGCAGGTACTCCACGTACTGGGCGGCGATGCCCTCCCCCGATCCAAACCCGCCTGCGCGGTAGACAGTGCGGTCTACCGGATATTCGCTGGTGGGATCATCGTCGAGGTTCGGGTCGGCGTACTCGGCACGCACAGTAAGCAGGCTTTGGGCCTCCCGCTGCGCCGAGGTCTTGCCGCCGCCCTGGTCGTCACACAGCACCACATAGGCGTTCAACTGGGAGTCCTTCCGCACCCCGGTGCTGACCCGGCAGCGCGGGTGAAGCGCAGCACTGATCTCTGCGTGGATGGACCCCAGGAGTCCGTCTGGACTGTTGCGGGTGGCCCGCGCCGCCTGGCGAATGTGTGCCAGCACCGGGTGGGCCTGCCAGTAGTCATCGGGAAGGGTTAGGTGTTCGTGCAGTGCACGCCCGGTGAGCCCGGTCTCGTCTCTGGCCGTGCCGGCGTCCTGGTCGCCACCGTCACCGAGCATCCCGGCGTCGAGCGTCTGCGGCTCGTCGTCGTCGTGCAGGTCCAGCGCAGTCATAGCGGCTCCGAGGTTGTTCTCGTAGTGGATGGCAGCGACCGCGTCCAGACGGGTGACCGTGCGCCTGTCAGCGCCGCGGAGGCAGTCGGCAAATGGCTCGACGTCGTGGTCGGTCCAGATGTGCAGCGGCGGGTCTGGCGAGTCTGTGAACGAGCAGCCGGGCTCGTGGGCGGTGGCCGACTTCGGGGAGCTGTGGGGCCCCGGCGCGGTCCAGTCGTCACACCCGCAACTGTTCGGCTTGCCGGTATTCGTCCAGCCAGTCGGTGCAAGGATCTCGTCCCATCTGATCGACGCGCCCCACGCGCTCACCCGGTCACCCTGTGCAGCTGCTCCACGGCTGCGAGCGGCCCGCTCGGCGCACAGGCGGCCGTGCTCGATGATCTGCTCGTGCAGCCAGCCCGGCAGCTCCGTGACCGCCCCCACGGCCTTGTAGGCGCCCTCTTGGCGGGTCGACGGCGGGATGAGCACCTGGCACCGGTCCCACAGCACGGTGTAGCCATCGTCGGCGCTCGACGTCAGCGACCCCGCGGCCTTGGGCAGCTCGACGCCCTTCGGCACGGTGAAGTACCAGTGCCCGCCGTCGTGGTGCACCATCTCGCCGGCCTCGTCGCGCGCGCCCGGCGTGCTCACCGTCTGCTCCGGGCATGCCCCGCCGCACGCGGCCTCGAATGCCGAGACCTGATCCGGTGTGTCGGCGTCCACGACGACCAGGCCGCTGGCGCCGAGTTCAACGCCGATGTTCACCGCGGCCGGCTCGACCATCACCGCCGTCCCGATCTCGACGTCTTCGAGCGTGACCGAAGTCAGCTCGTTGCCCTCGGCGTCGTGCCACGTCGAGAACACCCTCATGTACTCCTCGAGATAACGCTCGAGCGTGGCGACGTCGGTAGTCGCCAGTGCGAAACCTGACGGGCTCGTGGCCTTCCTCCAGTCGGGGCGCCCGGCCGCCTTCGCCGCCTTCTGCGCTGCCTTGTCGTCAGCGGCGCGCTCCTGGCGGGTCCGCAGATCGGCAGGCCTCTTGGCGCTCGGGTAGACGAACAGCACCGCGAGACCGAGATCGCACAGCCGATGCAGGTAGGCCCGCACGGCCTCGTGGTCACGGTTGTCGGGCGCCTCGTGCAACGCCGCGGTGATCTTCGCCGCGCGGGTGCCTCTGCTATCGGTAGAATCCATGACGTTCCTGTTCTTGGTGGGATGGGAAATTGCGGTGACAGCACCCGCTCGGCAGAGGCCCCGAGCGGGTGTGTCATTTTCTGGGGTGTATTCAGTCCTGGTCCGCGGTCGTCACCCGCAGCCCGTCGAGCCAGGCGTCGAGATCGGAAACCCGGTAGCGCACACGGTTACTCGCAACCCGGATGAACGCGGGGCCGGTGTTTGTTCTGCGCCACACCTTGAGCGTCTCGGGGCTCATACGGACGTACTTGGCCGCAGCGGGGGTGTCGAGCAGGTGAATGACAGTCACGGTGTCGGCCACTTTTGGGCTCCTTTGGTGGGGGAATGACAAGGGCGAACATACGCCGAGCATGTGCAACGGGTACGTCTATGCAGAGCCAGAAGGCGTTGTCTACGAACCAGTTTCGTTCTCGCGGTCGGTAGGCAGAGTTCCGCCCGGCGCGTGATAGCGAGCCTCGAACTCGGCGTAGATCTCAGGGAACGCCATCCGCAGCCGCGCCGCGTTCTGGCTGTCGGCCTTGCGGATCGCCGCCATGATCAGCGCATAGAACGGCGGATCGCTGACACCGATGTGCTGGGACGCGCGGTAGTCGAAGAGGCTCACTCGCCCTCCAGCATCGCCAGCAGCGCAGCGCTCTTGACCTTCACCCGGCGCGAGCCCAGCTTGACCACCGGCAGCCGGCCCTCTTTGGCCATCGTGTAGCCGAAAGCGCGGCTCACTCCGACATACTCGGCGGCGCGTCCGATGCTGATCAACGGCGGTTCCCGCCGCAAATCATCGAGAGTCGGAGCCGTTGGCGGATGTTCAGGTTGTACTGTCATACCTGTCAGCGTGCCCACTTGTGTGGCGGATGTCTAGCCTTTACAGTTGCCATCTCACGCATTGCGAGGCGAAATAAGCGAGGAGACCGCAACGGTGACCAAGAGACCATCACCACTGCAACGCGGCGACGTCGAGTCCGTCGACTACGCCGACCCGCCCGCGAAGGGCACGAAGCCGCAATACCGAACGCCCAAAACCGATGAGCGCGTGGCGATTCGACTGCACGGCCACCCGCATACCTACATCGTGCGGGTCACCGCCACCAAGGGCGCGGCGCCTGCGCTCGCGGAGCTGACCATCAAGGCCGACGACGCGGGCTCTGATCCGGTCGACTACGACGCACTGCGCTCCGTTCCGGCGCGTCGCCTGGCCTACTCAGCGCGGCAGTGGATCTCCCGAGGCGGTGGAGCGTTCGCCATGCCCGATGACCAGCACGACACCTTCACCCAACCCGACAACGCCGACGACCGCCTGGTGAAGCTGCCAGACCTCATCGAGAACGCGATCATGGACGGCCTGCCGGTGCGGCCCACGGTGGCCGCCCAGCTCGGCGTCGGTAAGCGCACGCTCGACCGGATGATCAGCAAGGCCCGCGCCGAGGGACTGCTCGACGGCATCGAGATTCCGCGCCGCCCTTCGCCCAAGCAGAGAGATGAACTCACCGCCCGCCACGAGCTGGAGAGCCACCGATGACCGGCGCTGAGGCTGCACCGGCCAAGCGCACCCGGCGGGCCGAGCCGATCACGAAGCACACCGCCAAGAACGGGACAACGAGCTATTGGTTCGTGGTCGACACCGGCACCCGGCCGGACGGCAGCCGAGATCGACAGCGGTTCACCTACCGCACCAAGGCCGAGGCTCAACGCGAATATCGGCGCATCACCACCGAGGTTGCGTCTGGGACATACGTACGTCGACACAAGGTCACCGTGGCCGAGTTCCTGACTGACTGGCTCGACAGCCGTCGAAAGATCCGGCCGGTGACACTGACCGGGTACCGCCACGCACTCAAGCCAGTGATCGAACACCTCGGCGGCGTTGGGCTGCAACACCTCGAAACGCGCCATATCGACGACCTGGTCACGCTGCGCCTGAGCGGTGCGCCAGTTGCCCAGCGGGATAAGCGCGGTAAGCGTTCGGCCGAGGTGCTGACCTGGCTGCGGGCGCGTCCTGACGGTGCCGGCTATGGCGAGATGCACGCAGAGTTCGGTAACGCTGGTGAGAAGGCGCTGGCCCGGCTGGTTGCCTCCGGTGAGGTCCTGCGCCCGCGGCGCGGGCTCTATATGGCCGCGCGGCCAGCCGACCCACCCCGGCCTAAAGTGGCCGGCGGTGTCAGTGCCCGAACGGTCGTCACGATGCTGGTCGTCCTGTCATCGGCACTCGACGACGCCGCCAAGCGCGGCCTGGTCGTACGTAACGTCGCACGCCTGGTCGATCGGCCCAAGATCGAGCACCGAGAGATGTCGACGTGGACACCCGCGGAGGCAGCCACGTTCCGCGAGCACGTCCGCACTGATCGTCTATTCGCCTGCTGGCTGTTAACGCTGGCAGGTCTGCGACGTTCTGAGGTGCTGGGGCTGCGATGGACCGATGTCGACCTCGACGCTGGCACAGTGACCGTCGCTCAGAGCCGAGTCGTCGTCCAGGGCGAAGGCACGATGACCGGCGATCCGAAGTCACACCGCTCGCGGCGCGTCCTACCGATGCCGGCCGACGTCGTGACGGCGCTCCGCGCGCTCAAGGTCGCACAGGCCGCTGACCGCCTCGCCCTCGGCAGCGGGTGGCCCGACAGCGGCCTGGTCGCCGTCAACGCCGATGGTTCACCGATCCGGCCCGAGACATACTCGGGCGAGTTCTCCCGGCTAGCGAAAGCCGCTGGCGTGCCAGTGATCCGACTACACGACGTTCGGCACACCGCCGCGACCGTCATGCTCGGCAGCGGGACCGACGTCGCCACTGCGGCTAAGTGGCTCGGCCACGATCCGGCGATGACGCTGCGGGTCTACGCGCATCCGCACGATAGTTCGCTGGCTTCTGCCGGATCGGTTCTCTTTGCCGATGCGCCGAAATCGCTTGGCTAGTTCTTGGCACGTCGGCGGTTTCGCCAACGACGGCACTTGCGCACCTCAATGCCTCTGACCTGCAATAACTTCGGTGGGCGCGGACGGTATCGAACCGCCGACCGCTGGTGTGTAAAACCAGAGCTCTACCACTGAGCTACGCGCCCGATCCCGGGCAGGCTACACGGCGCAGCCGCCCAACCGGAAATTCCGTCAGTTCGTGTTTAACGCCTCCAGCGCCTGGGTCCACACCGCCTGATCCCTGACCTCGCCGGGCTCCTTGCACTCGGCGAAGCGGATGATCCCGGCACGGTCAATGACGAAGGTGCCGCGGTTGGCGAACCCGGACGCGTCGTTGAACACCCCGTAAGCCTGGCTGACCTCGCCGTGCGGCCAGAAGTCCGACAGGACCGGAAACCGGTAGCCGCGGTCGGTGGCCCACATTTTGTGTGTCGGCGACGGGCCCACCGAGACGGTCAGCGTCGCGGTCTCGTCGTTGACGAAATCACCGATGTGGTCCCGGATTTCGTCGAGCTCACGCTGACAGACCCCGGTGAACGCCAACGGGAAGAAGACCAGCACGACGTTCTTCGTGCCGCGGAAAGCGCCCAGCGTCACCGGCTGGTTGTTCTGGTCCTTGAGCGTGAACTCCGGTGCGGTTTGGCCGACGGAGAGCATCACTAGCCGCGCTTGCCGGCGGCCTTGGATTTCGGCTGTACCAACCGGCTGGCGATCCAGTCGCCGAGGTTGGCCGACGAGGTCTGCATCAGGCCCGCAGTCGGAGCGGACTCGGCGATCTCGGCGGGCTGCACGTGTCCGGGCTTGCCCGTCTTCGGGGTGACCACCCAGATGACACCGTCGTCGGCGAGCGGGGTGATGGCATCCATCAGGGTGTCGACAAGGTCGCCGTCACCGTCCCGCCACCACAGCAGCACCACGTCGACGACTTCGTCGGCATCTTCGTCGAGTAGGTCGTTGCCGCTCTCGTCCTCGATGTCGGCCCGGATGTCGTCGTCGGTGTCTTCGTCCCAGCCCACCTCCTGCACAACCTGATCTTTGTGGATGCCCAGCATTCGGGCGTAGTTCGGGGGATCACCCGCCGACACCGTCGGTCCTCCTTCAGCCGCGTTGGCGCACCGTGCGCTCGGTCACGTTCGAAGTCCTATCGTCGCATGCCCAGCGCTCACAGCAAGCCATGTAGCGGCAGGTTCATCGGTATGCCGCGTCGCATCGGTCCAACGCGGTGGTCTTGGAGGCGTTCAACCGCTCGATCGCGGCGTTGAATTCGTCGGTTCCGTAGTTGCCCGCGATCGACGTCGCCACGCCCCTGGCTGCATCGACCCAGCTGTTCAGCGCGTCGCGCAGCTCCGGGGTCAGCGGGTCCGAGAGGCTGCCGGCGACCAGGTCGGCGCTGTGGTTGAGCGCGTCGACGGCCGGACCGGCGGTGCGGCCGATGTCGGCGGGATTGTTGTTGAACGCGTCGACGTAGGTGTTGACCGCACCGATGGCCTCGGCGCTGCTGGAGCTCATCGCCTCGCACGAGGTGCGGACGGCCTCGACGGTCAGCGACGCCTGCCGCTGGGACTCGCGGGCGCTGGAACTGGCCGCGGACTCCTCGATCGACGCCGACACCGACGCCCGGTACAGCGGCGCATCCCCCTCGGCGACCGCGGCGTCGCCGTCGGTGACGCTGGTGCACCCCACAACGATCATCGCCAGCGCGGCCAACGCGCCGGTCACCGATGCGGCGAGCCGCACGGTGCGGACGCCCCACCGACCGATCAGCACGGTCTGCAGACGTTACCGGGTCGGCTGCCGGTTCACCCGGCACTTCGGACCCGCTAGTGCGCATCGGGCAGGATTAGACAAGGATGGAAAGCCGCGTACGCGGGAAGCAAGGTAACCCACCGAGCCGAAGCGGACGTGTTTAAACCGCCTAACAAGGAGCGGATGTTGACCACCGAGTTCGTGCGCCAGGACCTGGCCCAAAACTCCGGCAGCGCAGCAGAACCCGACCGGGTTCGCGTGATCAGAGAAGGCGTCGCGTCGTATCTGCCGGACATCGACCCCGAAGAGACCGGCGAGTGGCTGGAGTCCTTCGACGACCTGCTGGACCGGTCCGGTCCGGCCCGTGCCCGCTATCTGCTGCTCCGCATGCTCGAGCGTGCCGGTGAGCAGCGCGTCGCGATCCCGGCACTGACCTCCACCGACTACGTCAACACGATCCCGACCGAGCTGGAACCCTGGTTCCCCGGCGACGAGGACGTCGAGCGCCGCTACCGCGCCTGGATCCGGTGGAACGCCGCGATCATGGTGCACCGCGCACAGCGCCCGGGAGTCGGTGTGGGTGGCCATATTTCGACGTACGCGTCGTCGGCGGCGCTCTACGAAGTCGGCTTCAACCACTTCTTCCGCGGCAAGAGCCATCCCGGCGGCGGCGACCAGATCTTCATCCAGGGCCACGCCTCCCCCGGTATCTACGCGCGGGCCTACCTCGAGGGCCGGCTCACCGAGGACAAACTCGACGGCTTCCGCCAGGAGCACAGCCATCCCGGCGGCGGGCTGCCGTCCTATCCGCACCCGCGGCTGATGCCGGACTTCTGGGAGTTCCCGACCGTGTCGATGGGCCTGGGCCCGATGAACGCGATCTATCAGGCGCGGTTCAACCACTACCTGCACGACCGGGGCATCAAGGACACCTCCAATCAGCACGTGTGGGCGTTCCTGGGCGACGGCGAGATGGACGAGCCCGAGAGCCGCGGCCTGGCGCACGTCGCCGCGCTGGAGGGCCTCGACAACCTGACCTTCGTGGTGAACTGCAACCTGCAGCGCCTCGACGGCCCGGTGCGCGGCAACGGCAAGATCATCCAGGAGCTGGAGTCGTTCTTCCGCGGCGCGGGCTGGAACGTCATCAAGGTGGTGTGGGGCCGCGAGTGGGACGCGCTTCTGCACGCCGACCGCGACGGCGCGCTCGTGAACCTGATGAACACCACCCCCGACGGGGACTATCAGACCTACAAGGCCAACGACGGGGCCTACGTCCGCGACCACTTCTTCGGCCGGGACCCGCGCACCAAGGCGCTCGTCCAGAACATGACCGACCAGGAGATCTGGAACCTCAAGCGCGGCGGTCACGACTACCGCAAGGTCTACGCCGCCTACCACGCGGCAATGGAGCACAAGGGTCAGCCCACGGTGATCCTGGCCAAGACCATCAAGGGCTACACGCTGGGCAAGCACTTCGAAGGCCGCAACGCCACGCACCAAATGAAAAAGCTTGCGCTGCAGGACCTCAAGGACTTTCGCGACGCCCAGCGCATCCCGATCTCCGACGAGCAACTCGAGAACGACCCCTACCTGCCGCCGTACTACCACCCGGGCCCGGAGGCGCCGGAGATCCGCTACATGCTCGACCGCCGGCGCGCCCTAGGCGGCTTCCTGCCGGAACGGCGGACCAAGAGCAAGGCGCTGACGTTGCCCGGCCACGACACCTACAAGGCCCTGAAGAAGGGGTCGGGCAAGCAGGAGGTCGCCACCACCATGGCGACCGTACGTACGTTCAAAGAACTGTTGCGCGACAAGAACATCGGGCCGCGAATCGTTCCCATCATCCCCGACGAGGCCCGCACCTTCGGGATGGACTCCTGGTTCCCGAGCCTGAAGATCTACAACCGCAACGGGCAGCTGTACACGGCCGTGGACGCCGAGCTGATGCTGGCCTACAAGGAGAGCGAAGTCGGCCAGATCCTGCACGAAGGCATCAACGAGGCCGGGTCGACCGCGTCGTTCACCGCGGTGGGCACGTCGTATGCCACCCACAACGAACCGATGATCCCGGTCTACATCTTCTATTCGATGTTCGGGTTCCAGCGCACCGGTGACGGCCTGTGGGCGGCGGCCGATCAGATGGCCCGCGGGTTCCTGCTGGGCGCGACGGCCGGCCGCACGACGCTGGTCGGCGAGGGCCTGCAGCACGCTGACGGCCACTCGCTGCTGCTGGCGGCGACCAACCCGGCCGTGGTGGCCTACGACCCGGCGTTCGCCTACGAGATCGCCTACATCATCGAGAGCGGCCTGGCCCGCATGTACGGCGAGAACCCGGAGAACGTCTACTTCTACATGACGATCTACAACGAGCCCTACGTACAGCCGGCCGAGCCTGAGGGCATCGACGTCGACGGTCTGTTGCGCGGCATGTACCGGTACCAGGCCGCGCCGGAGAAGCGCACCAACACCGCGCAGATTCTGGTCTCCGGTGTGGCGATGCCGTCGGCGCTGAAGGCCGCCGAGATGCTGGCCGAGGAATGGGACGTCGCCGCCGACATCTGGTCGGTGACCAGCTGGGGTGAGCTCAACCGCGACGGCGTGGCCATCGAGAAGGAGAAGCTGCGCCATCCCGACCGGCCCGCGCAGACGCCGTATGTCACCAAGGCGCTGGCCGAGGCCACCGGACCCGTCGTCGCGGTGTCGGACTGGATGCGGGCGGTGCCCGAGCAGATCCGGCCCTGGGTGCCGGGCACCTTCATCACCCTGGGCACGGACGGCTTCGGCTTCTCCGACACCCGGCCCGCGGCCCGGCGCTATTTCAACACCGACGCCGAGTCGATCGTCGTCGGCGTGCTCGAAGGTCTGGCTCGCGACGGCAACATCGACATCTCGGTGGCGGTCGAGGCGGCGCGGAAGTACGAGATCGACAATGTGCTGGCGGCGCCGGAGCAGACGTCGGACCCCGGAGTCGCGTAGCGACGACATCGGACCCCGGAGTCGCGTAGCGACGACATCGGACCCCGGAGTCGCGTAGCGACGACATCGGACCCCGGAGTCGCGTAGCGACGACATCGGACCCCGGAGTCGCGTAGCGACGACATCGGACCCGGAGTCGCGTAGCGACGACATCGGACCCGGAGTCGCGTAGTTGGTTAGAGGTTTCCGCCAAAACCAGGCGTAGATTTTAGGGATGGTTGACAACAACCGGTTCATCCCGCCGCGCTCGACCGTCGACGTGCTGGAAAGCGTGCCGGAGTCGGCGCTGCGCCGGCTCAAGCAGTATTCGGGCCGTTTGGCGACCGAGGCCGTGCACGTGATGGAGGAGCGGCTGCCGTTCTTCGCCGCGCTCGAAGCCAACCAGCGCGCCAGCGTCCAGTTGGTGGTGCAGACCGCGGTGGTGAACTTCGTCGAGTGGATGCGCGACCCGCGCAGCGACGTCAGCTACACCGCCCAGGCCTTTGAGGTGGTGCCACAGGATCTGCGCAGGCGGATCGCGCTGCGCCAGTCGGTGGAGATGGTTCGCGTGACCATGGAGTTCTTCGAAGAAGTGGTGCCGCTGCTGGCCCGTTCCGAGGAGCAGCTCACCGCCTTGACGGCCGGCATCCTGCGGTACAGCCGTGACCTGGCGTTCGCGGCCGCCACCGCCTACGCCGACCAGGCCGAGGCGCGCGGCGCGTGGGACACCCGGATGGAGGCCAATCTCGTCGACGCGGTGGTCCGCGGCGGTACCGGAACCGAACTGCAGTCGCAGGCAGCCGCGCTCAACTGGGACGCGACCGCGCCGGCCACGGTCATCGTGGGCATGCCACGCCCGGACCGGATGGAATTCGCCGGTGACGACGTGCGTGACGTGGCGGCCCGCAACGGGCGCGCGGCGTTGTCCGATGTGCACGGCACGTGGCTGGTCGCGGTCGTGTCGGGCGGTCTGTCGCCGACGGACCGGTTCCTGTCGGATCTGATGAAGGTCTTCGCCGAGGGCCCGGTCGTGATCGGCCCGACCGCCCCCACACTCGGCGCCGCCCACCGCAGTGCCACCGAGGCCATCGCCGGGATGAACGCCGTCGCCGGCTGGGCCGGCGCCCCGCGTCCGGTGGCCGCGCGGGAGCTGCTGCCCGAACGCGCGCTGCTCGGCGATGCGAACGCGGCCGCCGCGCTGGAAGCCGACGTGATGCGGCCGCTGTCGGACGCCGGCCCTGCGCTGGTGGAGACGCTCGACGCCTACCTTGACTCCGGCGGCGCCATAGAAGCTTGCGCACGCAAATTGTTCGTTCATCCAAATACCGTGCGGTACCGGTTGAAGCGGATCGCCGACTTCACCGGCCGCGACCCGACGATTCCGCGCGACGCCTATGTGCTGCGGGTGGCTTCCTCGGTGGGTCGGTTGAACCGTCATGCGCAGTCGACAGCCGTCTCCGCGGTGGGATCCGAGCAGGTCACCGGTGTTGGCTCCGTCACACCTGGAGGCATCTCTTAGGGATAACAGGTTGCGGCGAGGTCTCGATGGAGTCGCATCACATGCGGATTTGTGGACTACCTACAAAAACATAAGACGAGGTTCATAATCTCTTACACCGTTCAAATCCGTCTTCACAATGTTCTCTTAGAGACGTGCCTCAGACGACTGTGCTCGCATTCCTCGCGCCCGGACAGGGTTCGCAGACCCCCGGCATGCTCGCCGAGTGGCTGGAGCTGCCCGGCGCCGCTGAGCGTATCGAGGCATGGTCGCAGATCAGCGGACTCGATCTGGCGACACTCGGCACCACCGCGACGGCCGAGCAGATCACCGATACCGCGGTCACCCAGCCTCTGGTCGTCGCCGCCACGCTGCTGGCCTACGAAGAACTGAGCAAGCGCGGCGAGAACTACGGGCTCGAAGGCCCGGTCGAGGTCATCGCCGCCGGCCACTCGGTCGGTGAGATCGCCGCCTACGCCATCGCCGGCGTGATCACCGCCGACGAAGCCGTTTCGCTCGCCGCCACCCGTGGCAAGGAGATGGCCAAGGCCTGCGCGCTGGAGCCCACCGGCATGTCGGCGCTTCTGGGCGGTGACGAGGCCGAGGTGCTCGCGCGGCTGGAAGCTCTGGACCTCGTCCCGGCCAACCGCAACGCCGCCGGCCAGATCGTCGCCGCGGGCGCGCTCGCCGCCCTGGAGAAGCTCGCCGAGGATCCGCCGGCCCGCGCCCGGGTGCGTCCGCTGGCCACCGCCGGTGCGTTCCACACCCGCTACATGGCGCCGGCGCTCGCCGAGTACACCGCGGTCGCCGACCGGATCAATCCCCGCGAGCCGCGCGTCACGCTACTGTCCAACGCCGACGGCCGCCCGGTCTCCTCGGGTGCCGATGCGATGGCCAAGCTCGTCGCCCAGATGACCCGGCCCGTGCGCTGGGACCTGTGCACCGGCTCCATGAAGGAGCAGGGTGTCACGGCGATCGTCGAGTTCCCGCCCGCAGGGACCCTGACCGGCATCGCCAAACGCGAACTTCGGGGGACGCCGACGCACGCCGTCAAGTCCCCCGCTGATCTGGACGGGCTCGCTGGCGCTTTCTGAGCACCCGCGCGTCGTCCAGTTACACAAGTACAGACAGTTTCATCGTCCGTTTCAGTCGTTCGAAGTAACACCCGATAAATAGAAGGAGCCACTGTGCCCGCCACTCAGGAAGAAATCATCGCCGGTCTCGCCGAGATCATCGAAGAGGTCACCGGTATCGAGCCCTCCGAGGTGACTCCGGAGAAGTCGTTCGTCGACGACCTGGACATCGACTCGCTGTCGATGGTGGAGATCGCCGTGCAGACCGAGGACAAGTACGGCGTGAAGATCCCCGACGAGGACCTCGCCGGCCTGCGCACCGTCGGCGACGTCGTCGCCTACATCCAGAAGCTCGAGGAAGAGAACCCCGAGGCCGCCGCGGCCATTCGGGCCCAGATCACGGGTGACAAGTGACCCGTCCTTCCACTGCTAACGGCGGTTTCCCCAGCGTTGTGGTGACCGCCGTCGAGGCCACCACAGCGCTTGCCGCAGATATCGAGAGCACGTGGAAGGGCCTGCTGGCAGGCGAGAGCGGCATCCGGATTCTGGAGGACGACTTCGTCGACAAGTGGGACCTGCCGGTGCGCATCGGCGGCCACCTCGTCGACAACGTCGACAGCCACATGACGCGCATCGACATGCGCCGCATGTCCTACGTGCAGCGCATGTCGAAGTTGCTGGCCGGCCGGCTCTGGGAGACCGCGGGCAAGCCCGAGGTCGACCCGGACCGGTTCGCCGTGATCATCGGCACCGGTCTGGGCGGCGGCGAGAAGATCGTCGAGACCTACGACGCGATGAACGAGGGCGGGCCCCGCAAGGTCTCCCCGCTCGCGGTGCAGATGATCATGCCCAACGGCGCGGCGGCGGTCGCCGGCCTGGAGCTGGGCGCCCGCGCCGGGGTCATCACCCCGGTGTCGGCGTGTTCGTCCGGGTCGGAGGCCATCGCCCACGGTTGGCGTCAGATCGTTATGGGTGATGCGGACTTCGCCGTGGTCGGCGGCGTGGAAGGCGGCATCGAGGCACTGCCCATCGCGGCGTTCTCGATGATGCGCGCCATGTCCACGCGCAACGACGATCCCGCCGGGGCTTCGCGGCCGTTCGACAAGAACCGCGACGGGTTCGTGTTCGGCGAGGCCGGCGCGATGATGATCATCGAGACCGAGGAGCATGCCCTGGCCCGTGGCGCCAAGCCGCTGGCCCGCCTGATGGGCGCGGGCATCACCTCGGACGCGTTCCACATGGTGGCCCCGGCCGCGGACGGCCAGCGTGCCGGCGCGGCGATGAAGCGGGCGGTGGAGACCGCCGGGCTGTCCCCCAAGGACATCTCGCACGTCAACGCGCACGCCACGGCTACCCCGATCGGTGACACCGCGGAGGCCAATGCCATCCGCGTCGCCGGTGTGGAGCACGCCGCGGTGTATGCGCCGAAGTCGGCTCTGGGTCACTCGATCGGCGCCGTGGGTGCTCTCGAGTCCCTGTTGACGGTGCTCGCGCTGCGCGACGGGGTCATCCCGCCGACACTGAACTACGAGACACCGGACCCCGAGATCGATCTCGATGTCGTCGCGGGCGAGCCACGGTATGGCGACTACCAGTACGCCATCAACAACTCGTTCGGTTTCGGCGGCCACAATGTGGCTCTGGCCTTCGGTCGTTACTGATCCGATCGAGAGAGGACTCGCGAATCAGCATGGTTTCGCCGACAACAGGTAACGGGCTGCCCGACGTCGTCGTCACCGGTATCGCGATGTCCACCAGCGTGGCCACTGACGCTGAAGGGACCTGGAAGGCGCTCCTCGACGGTCAGAGCGGAATCCGCAGGCTCGAGGATCCGTTCGTCGAGGAGTTCGACCTTCCGGTCCGCATCGGCGGTCACCTGCTGGAGGACTTCGAGTCCGAATTGGACACGGTCGAACTGCGGCGCATGTCCTATCCGCAGCGGATGGCGACCGTGCTCGGCAGGCGGGTGTGGGAGAACGCCGGCTCCCCCGAGGTGGACACCGAGCGGTTGATGGTGTCGATCGGAACCGGCCTCGGCGGCGCCGAAGCTCTGGTGTTCGCTTATGACGGCATGCGGGAGCAGGGCGTGCGCGCCGTGTCCCCGCTGGCCGTGCAGATGTACATGCCGAACGGCCCGTCGGCCGTGATCGGCTTGGAACGCGGCGCCAAAGCCGGTGTGGTGACTCCGGTGTCGGCGTGCGCGTCCGGCTCCGAGGGCATCGCCCAGGCGTGGCGCAACATCGTGCTCGGCGAGGCGGACATCGCGATCTGTGGAGGCGTCGAGCAGCGCATCGAGGCGGTGCCGATCGCCGGTTTCGCACAGATGCGGATCGTGATGTCGACCAACAACGACGACCCCGCCGGCGCGTGCCGCCCCTTCGACAAGGACCGCGACGGGTTCGTGTTCGGGGAGGCCGGCGCGGTGCTGGTCATCGAGACCGAGGAGCACGCCAAAGCTCGGGGCGCGAAAATCCTGGCCCGGTTGATGGGTGCGAGCATCACCTCCGACGGCTACCACATGGTGGCGCCCGATCCGAACGGTGAACGAGCCGGTTACGCGATGACGCGTGCCATCCAGCTCGCGGGCCTCGAACCCACCGACATCGACCACGTCAACGCGCACGCCACCGGCACCAGCGTCGGCGATGTGGCCGAGGGTAAGGCCATCAACAATGCGATGGGCGGTCACCGCCCGGCGGTCTACGCCCCCAAATCCGCGCTCGGCCATTCGGTCGGGGCGGTCGGCGCGGTCGAGTCGATCCTGACCGTGCAGGCGTTGCGGGACGGGATCATCCCGCCGACGCTGAACTTGAAGAATCTTGATCCCGAGATCGACCTCGACGTGGTCGCAGGTTCACCGCGGCCGGGCAATTACGAGTACGCGATCAACAACTCATTCGGATTCGGCGGGCACAATGTCGCACTCGCCTTCGGGAAGTACTGACAAGCAGGAGAACACATGACGACCCTGGAGAACGGGCTGGCCCCCGAAGCAGTCAACGAATCGCTCGACCCGCGCGACCCGCTGTTGCGCCTGTCCACTTTCTTCGACGACGGCAGCGTCGAGCCACTGCACCAGCGGGACAAGTCCGGTGTGCTGGCCGCCGCGGGCACCGTCAACGGTGTGCGCACCATCGCGTTCTGCACCGACGGCACCGTGATGGGCGGCGCCATGGGCGTCGACGGCTGCAAGCACATCGTCGACGCCTACGACGTCGCGATCGAGGAGCAGAGCCCGATCGTCGGCATCTGGCACTCCGGCGGCGCGCGGCTGGCCGAGGGCGTCAAGGCGCTGCACGCGGTCGGCCTGGTGTTCGAGGCGATGATCCGGGCCTCCGGCTACATCCCGCAGATCTCGGTGGTGGTCGGTTTCGCCGCCGGCGGTGCCGCGTACGGCCCTGCGCTCACCGACGTGATCGTGATGGCCCCCGACAGCAAGGTGTTCGTCACCGGCCCGGACGTGGTGCGCAGCGTGACCGGTGAGGACGTCGACATGGTGTCCCTGGGCGGCCCGGAGGCCCATCACAAGAAGTCCGGCGTGTGCCACATCGTGGCCGACGATGAGCTCGACGCCTACCAGCGCGGCCGTCGTCTGGTCGGGTTGTTCTGCCAGCAGGGTCATTTCGACCGCAGCAAGGCCGAAGCAGGCGACACCGACCTCAAGGCGCTGCTGCCCGAGTCGGCGCGGCGCGCCTACGATGTGCATCCGCTCGTGGAGGCTCTGCTCGACGAGGGTGTCCCGTTCGAGGAGTTCCAGTCCCGCTGGGCGCCGTCGATCGTCGTGGGCCTGGGCCGGCTGGCCGGCCGCACCGTTGGTGTGATCGCCAACAACCCCCTGCGCCTGGGCGGCTGCCTGAACTCCGAAAGCGCGGAGAAGTCAGCCCGTTTCGTGCGGCTGTGCGATGCGTTCGGCATCCCACTGGTGGTCATCGTCGACGTGCCCGGCTACCTGCCCGGTGTGGACCAGGAGTGGGGCGGGGTGGTCCGTCGCGGCGCCAAGCTGCTGCACGCGTTCGGTGAGTCGTCGGTGCCGCGCGTCACGCTGGTCACCCGCAAGATTTACGGCGGCGCCTACATCGCGATGAACTCGCGGTCGCTGAACGCCACCAAGGTGTTCGCGTGGCCCGAGGCCGAGGTCGCCGTGATGGGCGCCAAGGCCGCGGTCGGCATCCTGCACAAGAAGAAGCTGGCCGCCGCCGCCCCCGAGGAGCGCGAGTCGCTGCACGAGGCGCTGGCCATCGAGCACGAGAAGATCGCCGGCGGTGTCGATTCCGCGATCGAGATCGGCGTGGTTGACGAGAAGATCGACCCCGCGCACACCCGCTCGAAGCTGACGCAGGCGCTGGCCGAGGCGCCGCTGCGCCGCGGCCGCCACAAGAACATCCCGCTGTAACCGGGCGAGTTTCAGCGGGCCGGCGACAGCATCTCCTCGGCGGCGGCCATGGCACGCTCGCGATCTGGGGCCACCAACCCGATCCTGGTGCGGCGGTCCAGAATGTCGTCGACGGTGAGCGCCCCTTCGTGGGTGACCGCATACTCGAATTCGGCCCTGATCACGTCGATGCCGTCGGCGACCGGATCGGTGGGCCGCTCGCAGGTGGCCCGGGCGATCACGTTCGGTGCTTCGGCGCCGTACCGCGCCACCAGCGAACCGGGCAGCTCGGTCGAAGATCGCAGCGTGGCAACGGGATTGGCGGGTGCGCCGACGAGCGGCAGGTTGCGGGTGCGGCACACGCCCGCGGCAAGCCCGCGCAGCTGCACCGCACGGTCGACGACATCCTCGGCCATGTACCGGTATTCGGTGAGCTTGCCGCCGATGACGGTGAGCACGCCCGACGGCGACTCGGTGACCGCGTGCTCGCGGGAGATGTCGGACGTCCTGCCGGCTCCCGTGTCGATGAGCGGACGAAGGCCTGCGTAGGCGCCGATCACGTCCGCCTCTGTCAGCGCCGCATCCAGCGCCGTGTTGACCGTGTCCAGCAGAAACCTGACCTCCCCAGGGGTGGGCTCCGGCACGTCCGGAATCGGGCCGGGGGCATCCTCGTCGGTCAGCCCCAGGTACACCCTGCCCAGTTGTTCGGGCATCGCGAACACGAACCGGTTGATCTCGCCCGGAATCGGAACTGTCAGCGCGGCAACCGGATTGCCGAATTTCGCGGCGTCGAACACCAGGTGCGTGCCGCGGCTCGGGCGCAGTTTGATCGAGTCGTCGACCTCCCCCGCCCAGACACCCGTCGCGTTGACGACAGCGCGGGCCGACACCCGCAGGGATTCCCCCGTCGTGCTGTCGGTGAGCGTCACCGCGTCGCGGAACGCGTCCGACGCCGCGACCCGGGTGAGTACCCGGGCGCCGTGCTGGGCGGCGGTACGCGCCACGGCGGTGACCAGCCGGGCGTCGTCGATCAGCTGTCCGTCGTAGGCGAGCAGCGCTCCGTCGAGCCCTTTCCGCGCGACGGTCGGAGCCAAACCGACGGCGCGGTGCGCGTCGATCCGACGCGACCTGGGCAGCGTGTCCGCCGGGGTGCCTGCCAGCCTGCGCAGACCGTCGCCGGCGGCGAAGCCGAACCGGACCAACGCGCGGGACGCCGTGTTCATCGACGGAAGCAGCGGAACCAGCTGCGGCATCGCATGTACGAGGTGGGGCGCGTTGCGGGTCATCAGGATTCCGCGTTCCACGGCGCTGCGCCGGGCGATGCCCACGTTGCCGCTGGCCAGGTACCGCAGCCCGCCGTGCACGAGTTTGGAGCTCCAGCGGCTGGTGCCGAACGCGAGGTCGTGTCGCTCCGCCAGCACCACCGACAGCCCGCGTGTCGCCGCGTCGAGCGCGATACCCGCGCCGGTGATGCCGCCGCCGATCACGACGAGGTCGACGGGCGCGCCTTCCCCGAGCTGCGCGAGTTCGGCGGCCCGGCGTGCGGCGTTCAAAGCAGTTGCGCCACTCATGGTTTCAGATATCCGTTCAGAGAGAGTGCCAGCTCGCGGTTGAGTGCGTCGTTGTCCAGCAACTCGGCGACCATCTGCGCCGACTGGATCGTCGACTGGGTGATCAGCAGGCACATCGCGGCCATCCCGCGCGGATCCCCGGCTCGGATACTGCCGTCGTCCTGACCGGCTTTGATCGCCTCGGCCAGTGCGTCGATGAGAATCTGCTGGCTGGTGCCGAGTCGGTCGGCGATGTAGGTCATCGCCAGGCCCGGCGCGTTGCGGATCACCGACTGCACGATCACGTCGGCGCGCAAATGGTCTGCCACGGCCACGACGCGTCCCACCGTCGCCTCCCGGTCGGCTCCGCGGTCCGGGATCGCCTCCAGAACGCCGGCGATGCGCACGGTGAGCAGTTCGGCGATCACCCAGCGGATGTCGGGCCACCGCCGGTAGATCGTCGGCCGGCTCACCCGGGCCCTGCGCGCGATCTCGGTCATAGTCGTCCGTTCCACCCCGAAAGCCAGGATGCACTCGGCAGCGGCGTCGAGGATTCGCTGCTCGACGCTCGCATCAGAGTTACGGATTGACATCATCTGTAATACTGTAACTCATGATGCAGTGGAATGCGTGGGGCGACCCCGCGGCGGCCAAACCCCTGTCCCCCGGTATCCGGTCCCTGCTCAGCCAGGCGCTCGGCATCGACGGCGATCCTGTCGACGAACCCACCCTCGAACAGGTTCGGTTGCGTCCGTCGGCGCTCTCCCGGGCCGACCGGGACGGTCTCGCCGCGATCGTCGGCGAAGAAAACCTGATTCTCGACGACCGCGAACGCCTTCTGCGCGCCGGCGGCAAGTCGACCTTGGATCTGTTGCGGCGCAGAGATTTCGGAGTGCAGGACGCCCCGGACGCGGTGCTGGCGCCCGGCGGCGACGACAATATCGCCGAACTCCTGCGGTTCTGCTCGGACCGCAGTATCGCGGTCGTCCCCTTCGGCGGCGGCACGAGCGTCGTCGGCGGCCTCGACCCCGCCCGGGGCGACTTCAAAGCCGTGGTGTCGGTGGATCTGCATCGACTCGCCGAGCTGCACTCCCTGGACGAGGTCTCCTGGGAAGCCGAACTCGGGGCGGGCCTGACCGGGCCCGACGCCGAGCGGTTGCTCGGCGAGCGCGGCTTCTCGCTGGGACATTTCCCGCAGAGCTTCTGCTTCGCGACCATCGGCGGATTCGCCGCGACCCGCTCGTCAGGGCAGGATTCCGCCGGCTACGGACGTTTCGACGACATGGTGCGCGGGTTGCGTGCCGTCACGCCGGCCGGCGTCCTCGACCTCGGGCGGGCGCCGGCTTCGGCAGCAGGCCCGGACCTGCGTCAGCTGCTGCTCGGGTCGGAGGGCAGCTTCGGGATCATCACCCGCGTCCGCGTGCGGGTGCATCCGGTGCCGGAGGCCACCCGGTTCGAGGCGTGGTCGTTCCCCGATTTCACCACCGGCGCCGACGCGCTGCGCGCCGTCGCCCAGACCGGTACCGGACCGACCGTGATCCGGCTCTCCGACGAGGCCGAGACGGGGGTCAACCTCGCCACCACCGAGAGCATCGGCGAGCAGACAAGCACCGGCGGCTGCCTGGCGATCACGGTGTTCGAGGGCACCGAGGCCCACGTCGCGAGCAGACATGCCGAGACCCGGGACCTGTTGGCCGCCAGGGGCGGTACGTCGCTGGGCGAAGGCCCGGCACGCGCCTGGGAACACGGCCGGTTCAACGCGCCGTACCTGCGCGACGCGCTGCTGTCGGCCGGGGCGCTGTGCGAGACACTGGAGACCGCGACCAACTGGTCCAACGTGCCGGCGGTCAAGGCGGCCGTCACCGAGGCGCTGACGAGCTCGCTGGCCCAATCCGGTACGCCCGCGCTGGTGATGTGCCACATTTCGCATGTGTATCCGACGGGCGCGTCGCTGTACTTCACCGTGGTCGCCGCGCAGCGCGGAAATCCGATCGAGCAGTGGCGCACGGCCAAGGCCGCCGCGTCCGACGCGATGGTGCGCGCCGGGGCGACCATCACCCATCACCACGCCGTCGGCACCGATCACCGGCCGTGGATGCGCGCCGAGGTCGGCGATCTCGGTGTGACGGTGCTGCGGGCTGTCAAGGCCGCCCTCGACCCGGCTGGAATCCTCAACCCGGGCAAGCTGATTCCGTGACCCGCTCCCGGGTCACGGTGCTGACCAACCCGGCCTCGGGGCACGGCAGCGCCCCGCACGCCGCCGAACGCGCGATCACCAGACTCCACCACCGCGGTGTCGACGTCGTCGCGATCGCCGGCCGCGACTCCGCCCACGCCCGGCAGCTGGTCGAAGGAGCGCTCGAGCGCGGCATGGACGCGCTGGTGGTCGTCGGCGGGGACGGCATCATCTCACTGGCACTGCAGGTGCTCGCGCAGTCCGGCATCCCCCTCGGCATCGTCCCGGCCGGCACCGGCAACGACCATGCCCGCGAGTTCGGCATTCCGACCAGAGACCCGGAGGCGGCGGCCGACGTCGTCGTCGACGGCATCGTCGACACCGTGGACCTCGGCCGTATCCGCGGCGCCGACGGCACCGACCGCTGGTTCGGCACCGTGATGGCCGCCGGCTTCGACTCGCTGGTCACCGACCGCACCAACCGAATGCGCTGGCCGCACGGCCGGATGCGCTACAACCTCGCGATGGTCGCCGAGATCTCGAAGCTGCGACTGCTCCCGTTCCGGCTGAGCTTCGACGGCCGAGAGGTGGACGCCGATCTGACGCTGGCGGCGTTCGGCAACACCCGAAGTTACGGCGGCGGGATGAAGATCTGTCCGGACGCCGACCCGCGCGATGGCCTGCTGGACGTGACCATGGTGGCGTCCGCGTCGCGGACCAGGCTGATCCGGCTTTTTCCCACCGTATTCAAAGGCACCCACGTACACCTCGACGAGGTGAGCACGGCCCGGGCCCGGACCGTCACGGTGGCCTGTCCCGGTATCAATGCCTACGCCGACGGTGAGTACGTCTGCCCGCTGCCCGTGGAGGTGTCGGCGGTGCCGGGCGCGCTGCAGATCCTGCGACCCGGCTAACCCACGCCCCTGCTGAGCCAGCTGACCTCGGCGCCCTCGCCGCCGTCGCGGTACGCCTCCAGCGCATCGTCCCACGCGGTGCCCAGCACCGAGTCCAGCTCGGCGGCGAGCACGTCGGCGCCCGACGCCATCAGCGCGCGCAATCTCATCTCGCCGACCATCACGTCGCCGTTGGCGCTCATCGCGCCGCTCCACAGCCCGAGCTGCGGCGTGTGGCACCAGCGGTGCCCGTCGACACCGTGGCTGGGATCCTCGGTCACCTCGAAGCGCAGCACCGACCACGACCGCAGCGCGTTCGCCAGCGCGGCGCCGGTGCCGACCGGACCGACCCAGTTGGTGACGGCGCGCAGTTGACCGGGCATGGCCGGCTGCGGGGTCCACTTCAGATTCGCCCTCGCATTGAGGGTCGACGACAACGCCCACTCGACATGCGGGCACACCGCCGCGGGCGACGCGTGGATGTACACCACGCCCGTCGTCGCGTCGGCGAATTGGTTCGCTGCACGCATCTGTTGCTCCTTCGGTTCCACGAGGGACGTCTTCCCCAACGACCTGGTGGTTTCCGAACGGCACAGAGCGAGTGCGGATGAAGTTGTGACTTGCGAGTCTATTGTGCCTCGTGAGACGCCTGTTGCGCTAGTCCGGCCCGTACTCTCTTAGGACTTCATCAGACAGTGCGGGCATCACCGGGTGCGCCCACTCCCCGAAGCGGCGGTCGGTGAGCACGACCAGCGCCAATGCGGCGTCCGGATCGACCCACAGGAACGTGCCGGTCTGACCGAAATGACCGTAGGTACGGGGCGAGTTGCCGGCCCCGGTCCAGTGCGGCGATTTGCCGCCGCGGATCTCGAAACCCAGTCCCCAGTCGTTGGGACGCTGCACGCCGAAGCCCGGCAACACACCGTCGCGACCCGGGAACTGCACGCTGGTCGCCTCACGGTGCATCTGACCGGACACGAGCGCGGGCGTGAGCAGCTCGCCGGCGAACGCCACCAGATCGTCGACGGTGGAGGTGACCCCGTAACCGGCGGCCTCGGTCCCGCCGTCGAGGGTGGTGTCGCCCATTCGCAACGGCGCGAAGACGGACTCGGCCAGGTAGGCGGGGAATGGGATCGACGACTGCGCGGCGAGGGTCTGGGCGAGCACGGTGAAACCGTGATTGGAGTAGACCCGTCGCGTGCCGGGCCGCGCGATCACCTTCGACGAGTTCATCTCGTAGCCGGCGGTGTGGGCCAGCAGGTGTCGCACCGTCGCGCCCGGCGGGCCGGCGTCGCCGTCGAGTTCGATCGCCCCTTCCTCGACGGCGACCTGCGCGGCACGGGCCACCAGCAGTTTGGTCACCGAGGCCAGCGCGAACCGGTGGCCGGTGTCGCCGTGGCGGGCCAATACGCCGGACGGCCCCACCACCGCGGCAGCGGCAGTGGGGACCGGCCAGTCGCTCAGGACCTCGAGTGCGCTCATCGCTCCCGAGCGTAGCGAGGGCTATTTCGTGGCGATGTAGTAGAAGTTGATCGGATCCGACTCGATCTCGCGGACCTGCACATCGCCGAACCCGGCGTCGGTCAGCATCGACGTCGCCAGCTCCCGACCCCAGCAGGTGCCGAGCCCGTCACCGCCGAGCCCGAGCGACACGCTCATGCAGTGCATGGTCGACACGGTGTACAGGTACGCCGCGAACGGCACCCCGACGTTGTCCTCGACCCGGCTCGACGACTTGATGTCGACCATCAGGAACGTCCCGCCCGGCCGCAGCGCGCGGTGGATGTTGGCCAGCACCCGGCCCGGGTGGGCCTGATCGTGGATCGCGTCGAACGCGGTGATGACATCGAACGCCTCGGTCGCGTCGTAGTCGGCGACGTCGGTGGGCGTGAACGTGGCGTTCGTGAGCCCCAGCCGGTGCGCCTCGGCGGCGCCGGCGGCCAGTCCCTCGGCGGAGAAGTCGAGACCGACGAAGCGGCTGGCCGGGAACGCCGCCGCCATCACGTTGACGGCATGACCGCTGCCGCAACCGAAGTCGGCCGCGTCGGCACCGTCGCGCAGGCGCTGCGGAACTCCCTCGGCCATCGGCAGGATCACGTCGATCAGCGCGGCGTCGAAAACCTCTCCGCTCTCCTCGGCCATCAGGGTGTGGAAGCGCGGATATTCGGCGTAGGACAGCCCGCCGCCGTGACGGAAGCAGTCGATGACCTTCTGCTCGACCTCGCCGAGCAGCGGGATGAACTGTGCGACGCGCGCGAGGTTGTCCGGGCCGGCGGTGCGGGTGAGCACCGCCGCGCGGTGCGGCGGCAGCGAATAGGTCTGCGCGGCCGCGTCATAGTCGACGATCCGGCCGGCCGTCACACCGCCGAGCCACTCCCGGACGTAGCGTTCGTCGAGTCCGGCCGCGTCGGCGATCTGGGTGCTGGTGGCCGGCGGCAGGTCAGACATCGTGTCGAACAGCCGGGTCTGGTGGCCGATCGACAGCAGGATCGCGATGCTGGCGGCGTCGATGGAGCCGACGACGCGTTCGGCGAATCCCTCAGTGGTCTCGGCGGCGATCGCCGGATTCTCATTCAGTGTGGTCATGGGAGAAAACGGTAGGCCGCCAACGGCGCGGCCGGTATCGGTCGAACCATGCGTTTCGGGGGTCCGGCGATGGTGCAGATGATGTAGATCAGCGGTCATCGGTCGCCACGCCGTGCTGGAACGCCCAGCTCGCCGCCGCGGTGCGGGTGTTCACCCCGAGCTTGGCGTAGATGTTGGCCAGGTGTCGGCCCACCGTCTTGTCGGACAGCTGCAGCTGCTGGGCGACCTGCCGGTTGGTGGCGCCGTGGGCGATCCTGGTCAGCACGTCGAGTTCCCGGCGGGTCAGTCCACCCGGGGCCGGCGCTCCGCAGATGCCGGCGGATCCGACGCCGAGCTGGGCGTAGATGGCGTCAGCGGTCGCCGCATCGGCCGCGGCCCCGTCGTGGTCACCGAGCCCCCGCCGCGCCAGCGCCATCCACTCGTACACTTCGGCCGTCTCGTACCGGGACTGCGCAAGGCGGTACTCGCGCAACGCGATCTGCAGATGTCCCAGCGCCTGGCCGAACGCTCCGCGACGCACCGCCACGGCACCGCGGGCGTGGGCGGACCAGGCCAGGAAGCCCGGCGTGCCGAATGCGACCGCATCGGTTTCCAGTTCCCGGCAATAGCTTTCGGCCTCGTCGAGCGCGTCCCGGCCCAACGCGATCTCGACCGCGGCGCGCAACAGCGGCACCCGGGACAACCGGTCACTGCCCGCCAGCGCGATGCGGATCGAGGTCCACGCCCCTGCGTGGTCACCGCGCCGGCACGCCAGCAACGCCTCACCGGGTTGCGGGTCCAGGCCGAGCGCCCGCGCCTGCGCGAAAGCCCTTGCCGCACCGTCTAACTCACCTTTGAGACGACGCACTTCGCCGAGCTGGTAGTAGCCCTCGGCGGCGGCCCACGAGTTGACGTCCGCAAGCGCACGGCTCGCCGTACCCAGCCGCTCCTCGAGCTCCCGGTAGTCGCCCGCGGCCGCCTGCACCTGGAGCCGGTGCACATCGCACACGCCGCCGTAGGGCACCGATCCCGACACCCCGCAACACCGCTCCATCGACTGGGTCCACGAGCGCATCCTGGGCAGATCTGCGAGTTTGTGGCAGTGGTGGAGCACGATGCAGTAGATGTCTCCGGCCCACTCGATCGGCACCTGGTCGGCCAGCAGCGGCAGCATCGCCTCGTCGATCAGCGCGTATCCGTCGGTGGTGCGCGCGTGCACAATCGCTTCGATACCGGCGGCGATCAGCCCGAGCGCGGTCACCGCGGGTGCGTCGAGGCGCTCGCTCATCGCCCGCAGCGCCCGCACGTGCTCCGCCAGCGCGTCCAGGTCGTAGGTCATCGCCGCGACGACGGCGTCCAGATAGGCCAGGTAGCCGTGGGCCACACTCTCCTCGGCGGCGGCCAGCAGCCTGCGCGCCCGGCTCATCCAGCCCTGCCCGATGTTGAGGTCGCCGCGCACGAGCCACGCCAGTGCCAGGTCGTTGGCCTTCATCGCGGCGGCATTCGGGTCGGTGCGGGTCAGCTCGGTGAACACCCGCTCCGCGGCACGGCTGGACTCCTTGATGTGCCCCAGCCGCCAGGCCGCGAACGCGAACGCGTCGAGGTCGTCGGTGGGCAGCGGCGCGTGCCGCCCGGCCCGTTCGAACGCCTCGTAGCTCGCGGCCCAGTCCCGCCGCCGGTGCGCTTCGCGGGCGGCAGACAGCAGGTCGAGTCGGCTGTCGGTGAGCATCTCAGCATTCACCGTAGCCCTGATCAGCCCAGTTCGACCGACCGTTTCGCCAGACCCATCCAGTAGCCGTCGATCACCTGTTTCGGCGCCGCGCCGGGATCGTCGGACGCACCGAGCGCGACGAACAGCGGAGCGAAGTGTTCGATCGTCGGATGCGCGTACGGCATGCCCGGCGCCTGGTGGCGGAAGTCGACGAGCGCGTCCACATCGCCGGCCGCCAGCCGCTCACGGGCCCACGCGTCGAACTCGACCGACCAGCCCGGCGGCACCGCGTTCGGCCTCGGGTCGTCGAGGAACGGCAGACCGTGGGTGGTGAAGCCGGACCCGAGGATCAGCACACCGTCGTCGCGCAACGGTCGCAGCCGGTTCCCGAGATGCAGCAGCCGCTCCGGATCCAGGGTGGGCAGCGAGATCTGCAGCACCGGCACGTCGGCCGCCGGGTACATGACCGTCAGCGGGACGTACGCGCCGTGATCGAGCCGGCGGTCGGGGTCATGGTGCACAGGCTCGGTGGAAGGCATCAACTTCGCGACGGCGGCCGCGACGTCCTGCGCCCCGGGCGCGTCGTAGGTGACGTCGTAGTAGCGCTCGGGGAAGCCCCAGAAGTCGTAGGTCAGCGGCGTGCGGGGATCGGTCGAACCGATGGTCAGCGGCGCGGCCTCCCAGTGCGCGGAGACGACGAGGATCGCCGACGGGGCGGGCAGGCGGGCGGCCCAGTCCGCCAGTTGCGACACCCACAGCGCGTCGTCCACCAGCGGCGGGGCGCCGTGGGAGAGGAATGCGACGGGCATGCGGTCGGACATGTCCCCACTCTGCCTGACCCATTAGGGTCGAGACCATGACTCAGACTGTGCGCGGTGTGATCGCTCGGGCCAAGGCTCAACCGGTCGAGGTGGTGGACATCGTCATTCCCGATCCCGGCCCGGGTGAAGTGGTCGTCGACATCCAGGCGTGCGGGGTCTGCCACACCGACCTGCACTACCGGGAGGGCGGGATCAACGACGAGTTCCCGTTCCTGCTCGGCCACGAGGCGGCAGGTCTGGTGGAATCCGTCGGCGAGGGCGTCACCCACGTGGAGCCCGGCGACTTCGTGGTGTTGAACTGGCGCGCGGTGTGCGGACAGTGCCGGGCATGCAAGCGCGGTCGCCCGCATCTGTGCTTCGACACCCACAACGCGGCGCAGAAGATGACCCTGACCGACGGCACGGAGTTGACCCCGGCGCTGGGTATCGGCGCGTTCGCCGACAAGACGCTGGTGCACCAAGGCCAGTGCACCAAGGTCGATCCGGCAGCCGACCCGGCCGCGGCCGGTCTGCTGGGCTGCGGGGTGATGGCGGGTGTGGGCGCGGCGATCAACACCGGCGCGGTCACCCGCGACGACACCGTCGCGGTGATCGGGTGCGGCGGCGTCGGTGACGCGGCGATCGCCGGCGCCAGGCTGGTCGGTGCGAAGAAGATCATCGCGGTCGACATGGACAACCGGAAGCTCGACTGGGCCCGGGAGTTCGGTGCGACGCACACGATCAACGCCGGCGAGCTGGATGTGGTCGAGACGATCCAGGACCTGACCGACGGCTTCGGCGCCGATGTGGTGATCGACGCGGTGGGCCGTCCCGAGACCTGGAAGCAGGCGTTCTACGCCCGCGATCTGGCCGGCACGGTGGTGCTGGTCGGGGTGCCGACCCCGGACATGACACTGGAGATGCCGCTGATCGACTTCTTCTCCCGCGGTGGGGCGTTGAAGTCCTCCTGGTACGGCGACTGCCTGCCCGAGCGTGACTTCCCGACCCTGATCTCGTTGTATCTGCAGGGCCGTTTCCCGCTGGACAAGTTCGTCACCGAACGCATCGGCCTCGACCAGATCGAAGACGCGTTCCACAAGATGCACGCCGGCAGCGACGATGTAGTGCTGCGCTCGGTGGTGGTGCTGTGAACGGCGGACCGATTCAGCGACTGGTCACCAGCGGAACATTCGAACTCGACGGCGGCAGCTGGGACGTCGACAACAACATCTGGATCGTCGGCGACGACAAGGAAGTCGTGGTGTTCGACGCGGCCCACACCGCCGAACCGATCATCGAGGCCGTCGGCGGCCGGCACGTGGTGGCGGTGGTCTGCACGCACGGCCACAACGACCACGTGACCGTCGCCCCGCAGCTCGGGCAGGCGCTCGACGCCCCCGTGCTGCTGCACCCCGCCGACGAGGTGCTGTGGCGAATGACCCACCCGGACAGCGATTTCCGCTCCGTCTCCGACGGAGACACGCTGCGGGTCGCAGGCACCGAACTGCGTGCTCTGCACACCCCCGGGCACTCCCCCGGTTCGGTGTGCTGGCACGCCCCGGAACTGAACGCGGTGTTCAGCGGTGACACGCTGTTCCAAGGCGGGCCGGGCGCGACGGGACGCTCGTTCTCCGACTTCCCGACCATCCTGGAATCGATCTCGGGCCGGCTCGGGAAGCTGCCCGGGGACACCGTCGTCTACACCGGTCACGGCGACTCCACGACCGTCGGCGACGAGATCGTGCACTACGACGAATGGGTGGCCAGGGGGCACTGAGCCGCAGGAGCCGTCAACCCTCCAGGATGCGGCGCTTTTCGGCTTCGAACTCCTGCTCGGTGAGCACACCGGAGTCCCGCAGCGCCGCCAGTGTTTTCAGCTGCTCGAGGCGGATCCGCTGATCGCTGGGCTGGTAGGAGGACACCGGCGGCGGCAGCGGCCCGGGCCAGCTCGGCTCGTCGAGGTTGACCGGACCCGGCAGCGGTCGCGGTGTGCGCCCGGCCCGTGAGGACCACACCACCGCGAGCGCGAGCCCGACCACGCCGGCGACGAACACCGCGCCGAACGTCCCCGGCAACCAGCCCGCCGAGGTGTCGCGACCGAAGGCCATCCGCGGGTCGATGTAACCTCTGACCTCGCCGTCGGTCTGGATCTCGTAGACACCGTCGGCGGGAATCCGGGCGATCCAGATACGGACGCGGACGTCGTTGTTGACCGAGGTGGTCGAGCTCATCGTCTCGGTCACCACGGGTTCGGGGCCGCCGTCGGCGGACGTGATGGCCAGCCGCAACGGGGGCACAGGGAAACCGCCGTCGGTCCCGCCGGGCGCGCGGGTGTGGAAACTGACGGTCACCTCCCCCGCCGGCAGCGTCAACTGTCCGGTTCCCGGGATCGGGATCTGCCCATAGGCATCGAACTCGTCGTAGACGAACGCGTTGAGCATCAGGGTCACGAGGAAGCCGACCGCCCCGCAAACCGTCGCGAGGATGGTCACGGTGAGCGCGACACGCGGCCCGACCCGACCTGTCATGCGCAGAGTTTCGCACAGCTACGCGGGGGCCCGCCTTCTGCGGCGCGACGGCATGCCGAGGACTACCGTTCCGGTCATGGCGGAATCCAGCATCGTGGTGCGCCCTGAGCCGAAGGACAGCGACTCCTACAGTGCCTCGTCGCGCCTGCAGGGCGCCGGACTGAAGCCGGCCATCGCCGTCTTCGAGCGTGCGGCGGCCGCGGTGCCGCTACCGAGGCCAGGCCAGCCGATCGTGATCGCCGACTACGGCGCGGCCAACGGCCTGAACTCGCTGCTGCCGATCGGTGCGGCGATCGCGGTGTTGCGCAAGCGAACCCGTCCGGAGCATTCGGTGCTGGTGGCCCACACCGACCGGCCGGACAACGACTTCACCGAGCTGTTTCACACCCTGGAGAACGACCCGGACACCTACCTGAACAAGGACAAGGCCACCTTCGTCTCGGCGATAGGCCGGTCGTTCTACTCCCAGATTCTGCCGTCGGACAGCGTGCACCTGGGCTGGAGTTCATGGGCGATCGACTGGTTGACCCGCGTCCCGTGCGGCATCGACGGTCACATCCACGCGAATTTCTGTTCTGACGACTTGGTGCGCGCGGCGTATGCACGGCAGGGTGCTCATGACTGGCACGAGTTCGTCGCGTTCCGCGGCCGGGAGCTGAGCCCGGGTGGCCGGCTCGTGGTGATGACGACGGCGATGGGCGACGACGGCGATCACGGTTTCCGGCTGCTGATGTCGGCCCTGCTCGACGCCCTCGACGAGCTGGCCGGCAGCGGCCTGCTGACCGCCGACGAGGTGGCGCGGATGTGCATCCCGACCGTGGTCCGCCGCGCGGCCGACTTCGCGGCGCCGTTCGCCCCGTCGGGCCGTTTCGAACGGCTGGAGATCGAGCACCTGGAGATCTTCGACGCCACCGACCGGTTCTGGGAGAAATACCGGATCGACGGCGATGCAAGAGCTTTCGGAGCACGCTGGGCCGCCTTTGCGCGGGCGGCGTTGTTCGCCTCGCTCGCGCATGCACTGGAGAACCGGGCCGCCGAGCGCGTCGGCGAATTCTTCGACCGGCTGGAGAAGGGCGCCGCCGAGCGGATCGCGGCGGCGCCGGAGCAGACCCGGATACCGCTGGCCCACGTGGTCCTTTTCAAGCGGCCCAAGGCCTAACGGATCGTTCCGACTCCGGGGATCAGCGGCAGGTCCAGTGCGGTGACCCAGCCGGGTGAGCGGTCGTTGACCGCCGGCACCGCGTTCAGCGCGCGCAGGCCCGTTGCCAGGCATCCGGCCGCTGCGGCGTCTCGCCCCGAACCGTCGGTGAACCGGAACGCGGTCTCCTGGAAGATGCTGGGCGTGCCCTCGATGTCGACGCGGTACACGTCGTTCTCGTTGCCCGCCGGCCAGTCCGGTGCGGCATCGTTGCCGATCCGGTTCACGTGCTCGAGCTGGATGCGGGTCTCACCCCGGTACACCCCGTTGACGGTGAAGCGGACGGCGGCGACGTTGCCCGGCGCGATGACCCCTTTGGCGGTCTTGCGCTCCTCGGGCGTCACCCACTTCTCCCACGTCGTGGTCATGTCGTCGAGCATGATCCCGGCAGCGTGGGCGATCATCGGAACCGTGGCGCCCCAGGCGAATACCAGGATGTCCGGATTCTCCAGCATCGCCCGGTACTCGGGCGGTCTGCCGATGCCCATCTCGCGGTCGTAGTCGCCTTCGTAGTTGGTGTAGTCAAGCAGTTCGGAGGCGCGCACGCGACGGACCTCCGAGCACAGGCCCATCAGCGTCATCGGGAACAGGTCGTTGGCGAATCCGGGGTCGATGCCGGTGGTGAAGCACGACGACTCTCCGAGCTCACACGCCACGGTGATCGGCTCGATCCAGTTGGGCGGGTTCAGGTGCATGGTCGGCCAGATCCACGGCGTCATCGCGGTCGAGCACACATCGATGCCGGCCCGCAGGAAGCGGGTGATCAGCTCGATGTTGGCCTCGGCGTGCGCGGCGGTCGGACCGTAGTGCACCAGCGCGTCGGGTGACAGGTCGATCAGCGCGTCGACGTCGTCGGTGGCGATCACCCCGATGTCGCGGCCCAGCCCGCAGAGCTCGCCGACGTCACGGCCCACCTTGTCTGGATTGCTCACACCGACGCCGACAAGCTCGAACTGCGGATGCTTGACGACCTCGGCGATCACCATCCGGCCGACGAACCCGGTCCCCCAGATCACCACTCGCTTCATCGCGCCGCTCCTCTAGAAGCAGCGCCGCAGGCCGCCGGGCTCACAGATCAACGGATACCGGTCGACCGGGATCGGCAGCGGTTCCTTGTAGGAGAGCGTGAACGGGGTCTCGATGATCCCCGGCGCCATCCCGCAGTTGCCGGTGTGGGTGATCTTGCGCGTGCCCGACATCGTGACATCGTCGAACCGGATGACCTCCACCGTCGGCGCCCAGCTGCCGTCCGGGCACTGCATGCCCTCCTTCTTCGGGGTGGTGAACCCCCACACACCGCCGACCAGCACCGCGTCACCTCCGGTCAGGCCCGACGACGGGGTGACGTGCAGCCGGCAGCCGACCGGCAGGTAGAGCGGTTCCCGCAGGTCACCGACCACCGGCACACACGACGGAAAGATGGTCCACGTACCGGACTGCCCTTCGGAGGTGTAGTTGTAGACACCCTCCATCACGTTGGCCGCCTGGGCCGGGCCGGAGAATCCCACGGCGGCACCGGCGAGAACGACGACCGCGGCCACACCGCGCAGCAGCTTCATGCCCCGCAGTATTTCAGCCGTCGGTGGACAAAGTCACGGATTTGTCGGGTGCCGGGTTTTGCCCGCGGGGCGCCCGGGTAGAAGACCGGCACTGCAGACTCGGGTTCCCGGGTGGTTGCATATGGCGAGGACGGCGGTGCGCACCGCTGTTCTCGCCATATGTGCGCTGCTGGTCGCCGTCACCGGTTGCTCGACCGGACAGCGCGTCGACCTCGGCCAGGGCACCGGCGCCCTGGTGGCGGCGATCGCCGGCGAACCCGATCAACTCGATCCCCACAAGACCACGGCGTACTTCTCGTTCGAGGTGCTGGAGAACGTGTTCGACACGCTCGTCGAACCTGACGAGAACCTCCGGATGCGGCCCGCGCTGGCCGAGTCGTGGGAGGTCAGTCCGGACCAGCTGACATGGACGTTCCGGATGCGTCCCGGCGTGACGTTCCACGACGGCACTGTGCTGACCGCCGACGACGTGTTGTTCTCCTACCGGCGCATCATCGACGAGCAGCTGGCCAACTCGGACAAGTTCAACTCGGTGCGCGCCGTCGAGGCCCCCGACCCGGCCACCGTGGTGATCCGCGTGGACCGCCCCAGGCCGAACATGCTGACCAACCTCGGTGGCTTCAAAGGCATGGCGATCGTGTCGCGCGCCAACGTCGAGAGCGGGCGGATCGCCACCCACCCGGTCGGGACCGGGCCGTTCCGATTCCTCGGCCAGAAGAGCGGCGACTCGATCTCGCTGGGCGCCAACCCCGACTACTGGGATGGACCGCCAGGCGTCTCCGGCGTCACGTTCCGGTTCATCTCCGAACCGTCGACGGCGTTGTCGGCGCTGCAGGCCGGTGAGGTGGACTGGACCGACTCAGTGCCGCCGCAGCGGGTGGCCCAGCTGCGCGACGACGAGTCCGTCGAACTGGCGGTCACCCCGAGCAACGACTACTGGTATCTGGCGCTCAACGAGGCGCGCGAGCCGTGGAACGACGTGCGGGTGCGGCAGGCGATCGCCTACGCCGTCGACCGCGACGCGATCGTGCAGGCCACCAGCTACGGAACCGCGGCGGTGAACCAGCTCGCGATCCCCGAGGGCAATCCGTGGTTCACCGCGTATGACAGGTATCGCGAGGACGGCGAGGCAGGTCTCGACACCGCCCGCAGCCTGCTCGACACGGCGGGCGCGCGGCCCACCAGCCTCGACATGCTCGTCACCACCGAATACCCGGAGACCGTGACGGCAGCGCAGATCATCGCCGACAACCTTGCGCCGCTTGGCATCACGGTGAACATCCGCACCGTCGACTTCGCCACCTGGCTCGACGAGCAGAACTCGGGCAACTTCGACATGCTGATGATGGGATGGCTGGGCAACATCGATCCGGACGACTTCTACTACGCCCAGCACCACACCGACGGCACCAGCAACGCGCAGAAATTCTCCGACCCCGAGGTCGACCGGCTGCTCGACGCCGGCCGCGTCGAGACCGACGAAGCCGCGCGCAAAGACGCGTACGCCAAGGCCGCGACGCTGATCGCCGACCAGGTCAGCTACATCTACCTCTACAACCCCTCGGTCATCCAGGCGTGGAACCCGCAACTGTCGGGATACGAGGCGCGCCGTGACGGTGCGGTCCGGTTCCGCACGGCAACATTCGACACGAGCGGGGGTGCGTGACCGTGATGATCGTGAGGTTCGTCGCGCGCCGGCTGCTGTACTCGGCGATCGTGTTGTTCGGCGTGCTGATCGTCGTTTTCGCGCTCGTACACCTGGTGCCCGGTGATCCGGTGCGCATCGCACTCGGCACCCGCTACACCCCCGAGGCCTACGAAGCACTGCGCGCTGCAAGCGGTCTCGACCGTCCGCTGGTGTCGCAGTTCTTCGGCTACCTCGGCTCGGCGCTGACCGGCGACCTCGGGGTCAGCTTCCGCAACGGCGACCCTGTCACCACGACCCTGGTGGAGCGGCTGCCGGCCACGCTGTCGCTCGGACTCGTCGGCATCGTCATCGCGCTGGCGATCGCGCTGCCCGCCGGCATCTACGCCGCGCTGCGGGAAGGCAGGCTCAGCGATGCGCTGGTCCGCATCGGCAGCCAGTTCGGGGTGTCGATCCCGGACTTCTGGATGGGCATCCTGTTGATCGCGTTGTTCTCGACGGTGCTGGGGTGGCTGCCGACGTCGGGCTACCGGCCGCTGTTCGAGGACCCCGCGGGGTGGCTGCGTCACGTGATCCTGCCCGGCCTGACGGTGGGGGTGGTGGCGGCGGCGATCATGACCCGCTATGTGCGCTCGGCGGTGTTGGAGGTCGCCGCAATGGGCTACGTCCGTACAGCCCGCTCCAAAGGACTTTCCCCGCGGGTCGTGACCTTCCGGCACACGGTGCGCAACGCGCTGGTGCCGATCCTGACCATCACCGGTATCCAGTTGGCCACCCTGCTGGGCGGCGTGATCGTCGTCGAGGTGGTGTTCGCGTGGCCCGGCCTGGGACGGCTGGTGTTCAACGCGGTGGCGGCCCGCGACTACCCGCTGATCCAGGGCGCGGTGCTGCTGATCGCGGCACTGTTCCTGGCGATCAACCTGCTCGTCGACGTGCTATACGCCGTTGTGGACCCGAGGATCCGATTGGGATGACGAGCACCGGACCGGACAGCACCCGCACCTCGTCGTGGCGGCTGCTCGCACGTAACCCGGTCACGCTGATCAGTGCGCTCGTGCTGATCGTCGTGGCGATCGTCGCGGTGGCGGCGAACTGGATCGCCCCTTACGGCGTCAACGACGTCGACGTGCCGAATGCCCTTGCCCCGCCCAGTGGTTCGCACTGGTTCGGCACTGACGAGTTGGGTCGCGACGTGTTGTCGCGGGTGCTGGTGGCGATTCAGGCGTCGATGCGGATCGCGGTCATCAGCGTGGTGCTCGCCATGGTCGTCGGTGTCGCGGTCGGGCTGATCGCCGGCTACCGGGGCGGCTGGCTGGACACAGTGCTGATGCGGGTGGTGGACGTGATGTTCGCGTTCCCGGTGCTTCTGCTCGCGCTCGCGGTGGTCGCGATCCTCGGCCCGGGCGTGACGACGACGATCCTGGCGATCGCGATCGTGTACACGCCGATCTTCGCGCGGGTTTCGCGTGCCAGCACGCTCGGGGTGCGTACCGAACCGTACGTGTCGGCGTCGAAGGCCCTCGGCACCGGCGACGTGTACATCCTGCGGCGGCACATTCTGCCGAACATCGCGGGCCCACTGATCGTGCAGACGTCGCTGTCGCTGGCGTTCGCGATTCTGTCCGAGGCCGCGTTGTCGTTCCTGGGCCTCGGGATTCAGCCTCCGCAGCCGTCGCTGGGCAGGATGATCTTCGATTCGCAGGGGTTCGTGACGATGGCGTGGTGGATGGCGGTGTTCCCCGGGGCGGCGATCTTCGTGATCGTGTTGGCGTTCAACCTGTTCGGCGACGGGCTGCGCGATGTGCTGGATCCCAGACAGCGCACCACCGTCGAGGCCCGCAGGAGGGAGCCATGACGGTGCTGAGCGTGCAGGACCTTCGGGTGCGCATCGGCGCCCGCACCATCGTCGACGGGGTGTCCTTCGACGTCGCCCGCGAGCAGACCGTCGGCATCGTCGGCGAGTCGGGCTCGGGCAAGACGATGACCGTGCTCGCCGCCACCGGCCTGCTGGACGCGCCGGGCGCCCGCGTCTCCGGCTCAAGCACCTTGACCGGCGGGGCCGAGCCCGTGCAGTTGGTCGGCGCGGTGCCGCGGGTGCTGCGTGGTGTGCACGGGGCGCGGATCGGGTTCGTCTTCCAGGATCCGGGGACGTCGTTGAACCCGCTGCTGACGCTGGAACGTCAGATCACCGAATCGCTGGAGACACACCGCAATCTGACCCGGCGGGCGGCCAAGGACCGCGCGCTGGAACTACTGGAGGCCGTTGGGCTGCCCGACCCGCAGATGCGTCTGCACGCCTATCCGCACCAGCTCTCCGGCGGGCAGCGCCAGCGGGTGATGATCGCGATCGCGCTGGCGTGTGACCCCGAGCTCCTGATCGCCGACGAGCCGACCACCGCGCTCGACGTCACCACCCAGGCGCAGATCATCGAGCTGGTGCGCACCCTGCAGTGCGACTTCGGCACCGCGGTGGTGTGGATCAGCCACGATCTCGGGGTGATCGGCCAGGTCGCCGATGAGGTGACGGTGATGCGCAACGGGGTGACCGTCGAGCAGGCGCCGATCCTGGACGTGTTCGACCGGCCCCGCGACGAGTACACCCGCGATCTGCTCGCGGCGCGGCCCGTACTCGACCGGGCAGGCCCGCCGGCGGTCCCTGATGCGGAGCCTCTGCTCGCAGTCGACGGCCTCGACGTCCGGTTCACGGTGAGCACCCCGGTCGGGCGGTCAACGGTGCATGCGGTCAAGGACGTGTCGTTCCGCGTGCGGCGCGGCACCACGTTGGGCCTGGTGGGCGAATCCGGTTCGGGCAAGTCCACGGTCGCGGCCTGCCTGACCGGCCTGGTGAAACCGGATGCGGGCACCGCGACGTTGGCCGGCGACGATGTGCTGACGGTCAAAGGTGCTGCGGCCAAACAGATCAGGCGCCGGGTCGGGATCGTGTTCCAGGATCCGTTCTCGTCGCTGAATCCTCGTGGCCGTATCGGTGATTCGATCGCCGAGCCGCTCGTGGTGCACAAGCTCGCCGATGGACGACAGGCCAGACGGCGACGGGTCGCGGAGCTGCTCGATCTGGTCGGGCTGCCCACCGAGTTCGCGCAGCGGTATCCGCACGAGCTCTCCGGTGGCCAACGGCAGCGGGTGAGTATCGCCCGCGCGCTGGCCGCCGAACCGGATCTGCTGATTCTCGATGAGGCAACGGCGTCGCTGGACGTGTCGGTGCAGGCACGCGTGTTGGACCTGTTGTCACGGCTGCAACGCGAACTCGGGCTGACGTATCTGCTGATCGGGCATGACCTCGCGGTGATCCGGCAGGTCAGCCACGAAGTGCTGGTGATGCGCGACGGTGCGGTGGTCGAGAACCGCCCCGCCGACGACCTGTTCGCCTCACCGGAGCAGGAGTACACGAGGGCGCTGCTGGCCGCGGTCCCACCGGTGAAACCCCGCTCCGCCGTGTGAGGTTCGGCGGGCCCGTGAGAAAGTCGGGGGCATGAGTCAACTGAGCGGCAAGGTCGCATTGGTCACGGGGGCGTCGGCGGGTCTGGGGGCGGCGACGGCGACGTTGTTCGCCGAACGCGGCGCGACGGTGTTCGGCATCGCGCGCGACGCGTCGCGCATGGCCGAGGTGTTCGCCGACATTCCCGGCGCCGCCTTCTCGTCTGTGGACATCACCTCGGCGGCCGCGTGCGCGCAGGCGGTGCAGGACTGTGTCGGCCGGTTCGGCCGGCTCGACGTGCTCGCCAACATCGCCGGCTTCCACAAGATGCGGCACACGGTGTCGATGACCGACGACGACTGGGCGACCGACTTGTCGGTGAACCTCCACGGCCCGTTCTTCCTGTGCCGCGCGGCGCTGCCGCACCTGCTGGAGTCGGGCGGCAACATCGTCAACGTCGCATCGATCGCGGGTGTGGAGGGTGAGGTGTACTCGGCCGGCTACTGCGCGGCCAAACACGGGCTGATCGGGTTGACGCGTGCGCTGGCCGTCGAATTCACCAAGGAGCGGCTGCGGGTCAACGCGATCTGTCCGGGTGGCATGCCGACCGCCCAGACCACCGAATTCGAGGCGCCCGACAACGCCGACTGGGATCTGATCATGCGGATCGCGTCCCCGCGCGGCTTCATGGCGACCGAGGACGTGGCGAAGACGATCGCGTTCCTGGCCAGTGAGGATGCGGCGGCCATTCACGGCGCGGTGTACCGCGTCGACAACGGCAAGGGCGCGGGCTGACCCGGTGAACGGTGCCACTCAGAACGGCGGCGGTTCGTAGGTGGCGGCCAGCCACGCCTGGTGTTGGCGTTCACGTTCGGCGTTGATCTCGATACGCCGGCGGCGTTCACGGGCGATGCGGGCCTGCCGTTCCTGCTCGCGGGTTCTGGCCCGTCGCGGCATCATCGCCGCCTTGTCCGGCGCCTCCGCGGGCACGTCGAGATCGGGCAGGGCCGCCGACGGTGTCGCCAAGGTCGGAAACAACAGTCCGCCAAGCGGTTCGGTGACATAGACATGCCCGGTCGGTGCGGTCAGCACGACCGGGCCGTCGCGGCGCTGCTCGTCACGCCAGCCGTACACCCCGGTGAGGAACGTCTTGATCACATGATGGGTACGGCAGTAATGCTTGAGCCCTGAAGCATGCGTGACCCCGAACGGCCACCGCGTCGTATGGTCGACATCGCAGCGCTCCACCGGGGCGTCGCAACCCGGGAACCGGCAGGTCAAATCCCGCCACT